>NZ_CP021172.1:67500-218034 GCF_002243425.1 Candidatus Karelsulcia muelleri | reverse complement strand
ATGGCGAAAATAATTAATACATTTAGTATTAAATTAACTAAAAATAAGACTTTACCTGCTGCACAAGCAATGCTGTATGCTACTGGGTTAAAAGAATATGATTTTAATCAAGCTCAAGTTGGCATAGTTAGTAATTGGTATGAAGGTAATCCATGTAATATGCATTTACATATTATTAGTAATAATATAAAATCATCTATAAAAAAAACTGGAATGGTGGGGTTTAAATTTAATACTATAGGTATTAGTGATGGTATGTCTATGGGAACATCTGGAATGAGATATTCTTTACCATCAAGAGAATTAATAGCTGATAGTATAGAAAGTGTTGTTAAAACTCAACATTATGATGGATTAATAGGAATTCCAGGATGTGATAAAAATATACCTGGAATAGTTATGGCAATGTTACGTATTAATAGACCTTCTATATTAGTATATGGAGGTAGTATATCATCAGGATATTATAATGGTAAAAAATTAAATATAGTTTCTGCTTTTGAAGCTTTAGGAGAAAAAAATATAGGTAAAATTTCAGAATTAGAATATAAAAATATAATTAAACATGCTTGTCCTGGTCCAGGAGCTTGTGGAGGAATGTATACAGCTAATACAATGGCTTCTTGTCTTGAAGCAATGGGAATTACCATTCCATATTCATCTTCATCATTAGCTAATAGTAGCTTTAAAAAAAAAGAATGTATTAATATAGGTTATTATATAAATAATATTTTAAAAAATAATATTAAACCATTGGATATTATTACTTATAAATCTATAAAAAATGCTATAACTTTGGCAATAGCATTAGGAGGATCAACAAATTTAGTAATACATATTTTAGCAATAGCTAAAACTGCTAATTTAGATCTAAAATTAGATGAGATTCAAAATCTAAATAATAATGTTCCAATTATAGCTAATTTAAAACCAAGTGGAGATTTTTTAATGGAAGATATACAAGATATGGGAGGAATTCCTATAATTATAAAATATTTATTAAAAGAAGGATATATAGAAGGAGATTGTATTACTGTAACAGGAAACACAATAAAACAAAATTTAGAAAATATACCTGATCTTTCTTTTAAAGAAAAAATTATATATCCTTTATTAAATCCTATAAAAAAAAATGGGCATATACGTATTTTATATGGTAATATAGCCTCTTATGGAGCTGTTGCTAAAATTACTGGAAAAGAAGGTGATATTTTTTCAGGATTTGCACAAGTTTTTAATTCAGAAAACTCTGCTAATAAAGCAATAATTAATAATAAAATTAAAGAAGGAGATGTAATAGTAATTAGATATGTAGGTCCTAGAGGGGGTCCTGGAATGCCTGAAATGCTTAAACCTACTTCTTATATAATGGGGGCTAATTTAAGTAAAAAAATTGCTTTAATAACTGATGGGAGATTTTCAGGAGGATCTCATGGATTTGTAGTAGGTCATATTACTCCAGAGGCTCAAAATGGAGGATTAATTGCTTTAATAGAAAATGGAGATATTATAATAATTGATGCAATAAAGAATACTATAACATTAAAAATATCAAAAAAAGAAATAAAAAATAGAAAAAAAAATTTGATTGCTCCACCTTTAAGAGTAAATTCAGGTTATTTATATAAGTATACAAAAACTGTATCATCTGCTTATAATGGATGTGTAACAGATAAATTGTAATGTAAATTAATTATGAATCATAAAAATGATATGAAAGGATCAGAAATTCTAATAAAAACACTGATTATTGAAAATACTAAATATATATTTGGATATCCTGGAGGAGCTATTATGCCTATATATGATGCATTATTTTTTTATAAAAAACATATATCACATATTTTAACACGTCATGAACAAGGTGCTATACATGCTGCTCAAGGTTATGCTAGAGTTAGTGGAAAAGTTGGCGTATGTTTTACTACTTCAGGTCCTGGAGCCACAAATTTAATTACTGGCTTAGCCGATTCATTAATAGATAGTACAGCAATACTATGCATTACTGGACAAGTTTCATCTAATTTATTAGGTACTGATGCTTTTCAAGAAACTGATATAATAGATATCTCTCTACCTGTTACAAAATGGAATTATCAAGTAACAAAAGCTAAAGATATATCATATATTATATCAAAAGGTTTTTTTATAGCTAAATCTGGAAGACCAGGTCCAGTTCTAATAGATATTACAAAAGATGCACAACTAGAATTATCAAATTTAGAATATAAAAAATTTATTAAAATCAATAAACTTTTTTATAAAAAAAGTATAAATCGAAAAAGAATAAAAAAAGCAGCTACTGTTATTAAGAATTCTAGTCAACCTTTTCTTCTTATTGGGCAAGGAGTCATTTTAGCTAATGCAGAAAAAGAATTACAAAAATTTATAGAAAAAACTAATATTCCTGCAGCTAGTACCCTGTTAGGGTTATGTGCGTTAAAAACAGTAGATATTTTAAACATGGGAATGTTAGGAATGCATGGTCATTATGCACCTAATATGTTAACAAACAAATCGGATGTAATAATAGCAATAGGAATGCGTTTTGATGATAGAGTTACAGGAGATATAACTAAATATGCTAAAGAATCTAAGATTATTCATATAGATATAGATGAATCTGAAATTAATAAGAATATTAATACAAATATATTTTTATTAGGAAATTGTAAAAAGATTTTAAAACAATTATTATCTAATCTTAAGATAGATAGAAAAATTCATTGGATAGAAAAATTTAATTTTTTTAAAAAAATAGAAAAAAAAAAAGTAATAAAATCTGATTTATATCCTCTTAATAGAAGAATAACTATGGGTGAAGTTATTAATTGTATTAATTTATATAAAAAAGATAATAGTGTTTTAGTAACAGATGTAGGACAACATCAAATGTCTGCTTCTAGATATTTTAATTTTACTTGTAATAAAAGTCAAATTACTTCTGGTGGATTGGGAACAATGGGGTTTGCTTTACCAGCCTCTATAGGTGCTAAAATAGGTGCTAAAAATAGTCAAATAATATGTGTAGTTGGAGATGGAGGAATTCAAATGACTCTACAAGAATTAGGTACTATTCTGCAACAACAGATTTCTATAAATCTAATTATATTAAATAATAATTTTTTAGGAATGGTGAGACAATGGCAAGAATTATTCTTTGAAAGAAGATACTCCAATACTAAGATTGTAAATCCAGATTTTATTAAAATTGGTGAAGCTTATGGAATAAAGTCTAAAAAAATTCTTTATAGAAAAAAATTAAAAAAATATATTAAAATTATGTTAAATCAAACAAATTCATATTTACTTGAAATAATTATAGAAAAAGAATATAATATTTTTCCTATGATTCCTCCTGGGGATTCTATAGAGGAGATTAGATTAATCTAATTTTATGAAAAAAATAAATATAATAATTATATCAGATAATATAATAGGTTTCTTAATAAGAATTATTCTAATCTTTAATAGAAGAAATATTAATATTAATAATATTATTTTAATAAATAAAAAATTATATACTAATTATGTATACATTATAAAAATTGAAATAAAAAATTATAAAATATATAATTTTAATAAAATTATTAAACAAATAAAAAGAATTATAGGAATAAAAAAAATTTATTTTTATAATTTAAAATAAAATTAATTTATGAAATTAAAATTTGGAAATATAGAAGAAGAAATTATAACAAGAAAAGATTTTTCTTTAGAAAAAGCTATAGATTTTCTATTAAATGAAACTATATGTGTATTAGGTTATGGAGTTCAAGGTCCTGGACAAGCACTTAATTTACGTGATAATGGATTTAATGTAATAGTCGGGCAAAGAAAAAATTCCAAATCATGGGAAAAGGCTTTACAAGATGGTTGGATAGAAAATAAAACATTATTTTCTATAGAAGAAGGAGTAGAAAAAAGTACAATAATAATGTTTTTATTATCTGATGCTGGGCAAATTGCTGTATGGCCAAAAATAAAAAAATATTTTTCTGAAGGAAAAGGTTTATACTTTTCACATGGTTTTGGATTAACTTTTAATAAAAAAACAAATATTTTACCTCCCAAAAATATAGATATATTTCTTGTTGCCCCAAAAGGGTCAGGAACTAGTTTAAGAAGACTCTTAAAAGAAGGAAAAGGCCTTAATTCAAGTTATGCTATATATCAAAATTATACTGGAAAAGCAAAACAAAGAGCTTTATCAATAGGAATTGGAATAGGATCAGCTTATTTATTTGAAACAACGTTTCAAAAAGAAGTTTATTCTGATTTAACAGGAGAGAGAGGCACTCTAATGGGTGCTATACAAGGAATTTTTTCTGCTCAATATCAAGTTTTAAGAGAAAATGGTCATTCGCCATCAGAAGCATTTAATGAAACTGTAGAAGAATTAACACAAAGTCTGATGCCTTTAATAGCAGAAAAAGGAATGGATTGGATGTATGAAAATTGTTCTACAACTGCCCAAAGAGGAGCTTTAGATTGGTGGAAAAAATTTAGAGATATTAATCTTCCAATATTTAGGAATCTTTATAAAAAAGTTTCTTCAGGAAAAGAAGCTGAAAAAACTATACTATCAAATAGTAAAAATGATTATAGAGAAAATCTTAAAAAAGAATTAAAAGAAATTAAAGAAAGTGAATTATGGAAAACAGGTGAAATAGTACGTAAACTAAGACCATAATTAATAATTTAGGCTTATTTTAAATAAAGTAAAAAAATAAGCCTTTACTTTAATAATATATAATTTATAAATAAGTGAATTCATCAATAAACGAATATTTTCCATCAGTTAAAGATATAATAGAAGCAAAATATATATTAAAAGATATAATCTATAATACTCCTTTACAAAAAAATACAATTTTATCAGAAAAATATAAATGTAATCTTTTCTTAAAAAGAGAAGATTTACAAATTGTAAGATCATATAAAATTAGAGGTGCATACAATAAAATTAAAAGTATATCAAATGATGATCTGAAAAATGGGATTGTATGTGCAAGTGCAGGTAATCATGCACAAGGTGTAGCATTTTCATGTAATAAATTAAAAATATTTGGTACAATATATATGCCTATAACTACTCCCAAACAAAAAATAGATAGAGTTAAAATGTTTGGAAAACATTATATTAATATAATATTAACAGGAGATACATTTGATGAATGTAGTTATAAAGCATTTAAATCTTGTAAAAAAGAGAAAAAACAATTTATACATCCATTTGATGATAAAAGAATTATAGAAGGACAAGGAACAGTAGGATTAGAAATTTTACAACAAATGAAAGATAAGATAGATTATATTTTTCTTCCTGTTGGAGGTGGTGGATTAGCATCTGGAGTAGGAAGTTATTTTTATCATATAAGTCCATATACTAAAATAATAGGTGTAGAACCTAAAGGAGCACCTTCTATGAGTTTTTCATTTATTGAAAATAAAGTAATTGAATTAAAAAATATAGATAAATTTATAGATGGTGCATCTGTAAAAAAAGTAGGATTATTAAATTTTAAGATTTGTAAAAAAGTTTTATATGATATAAAACCTTTACATGAAGGAAAAGTTTGTACAACAATACTTGATTTATATAATTTAGAAGCAATCGTAGCAGAGCCTGCTGGTGCTTTATCTATATCAGCATTAGATATTTATTCTGATAAAATAAAAAATAAAAATGTAGTTTGTATATTAAGTGGAGGAAATAATGATATTATCAGAACGGAAGAAATTAGAAAAAGATCTTTGATCTATAAAGGATTAAAACATTATTTTTTAGTTAGATTTCCTCAACGTGCTGGAGCACTTAAAGAATTTGTAAGTACTATTTTAGGTCCCAATGATGATATCACATATTTTCAATATTCTAAAAAAACTTCTAAAGAAGAAGGTCCAGCTGTAATAGGAATAGAATTATCAGATAAAGAAGATTTTTCAGGAATGATTAAAAAAATGAAACATTATAATATACATTATCAATATATTAATGATAACCCAGATTTATTTGATATACTTATCTAAATAAAAAAGTATTATGTTAAATAAAATTAAAAATCTAAATAAAGAATTAGATATAATTAATATAAATTCTGCTTCAGAATTAGAATTTTTTAGAATAAAATTTTTAGGTAAAAAAGGAATTTTAAATTCTTTATTTAAAGAATTGAAAAAAATTGATTATAATGAAAAAAGAAATATAGGATTATCACTTAATCTATTAAAAAAAAAAATTAAAAACTTAATTTTAAAAAAAAAAAAAATAATAATAGATGATTTAGAAATAGATGATTTAACAAAACCTGGAAAAAAAAACAAATTAGGATCTAGACATCCTATTTCTATAATTAAACATAGGATTATAAATCTCTTTAATAAAATAGGATTTAAAATTTGTGAAGGCCCAGAAATAGAATATGATTGGTATAATTTTACAGCATTAAATTTTCCATATTATCATCCAGCTAGAGAAATGCAAGATACTTTTTTTATAAAAAAAAGTAATAAATTATTAAGAACACATACATCTTCAGTACAGATAAGATATATGGAAAAAAATAAACCTCCTATAAGAATAATTTCACCAGGTAGGGTTTATAGAAATGAAAAAATTTCTGCCTATTCTCATTGTATGTTTCATCAAATAGAAGGATTATATTTAGATAAAAAAGTCTCATTTAAAGATTTGAAATCTACTATTAATTTTTTTATTAAAAATTTTTTTGGTAAATCAATAACTAGATTCAGACCATCTTATTTTCCATTTACAGAACCAAGCGCAGAATTAGATATATTATGGAATAATAAATGGCTTGAAATAATTGGATGTGGAATGGTAGATCCTATTGTTTTAAAAAATGTGAATATAGATCCTGATCTATATTCAGGTTTTGCTTTTGGTATGGGAATAGAACGTATAACATTAATGATTTATAAAATCAATGATATAAGATATTTTTTTGAAAATGATTTAAGATTTTTAAAACAATTTAAAAAAGAATTTTAACTAAAGTCTTTGTCTAAGAGCTTCATATAAAATAGCACCACAAGCTACTGAAACATTTAAAGATGTTAAAGAATTTTTTATTAAAGGTAATTTAACTCTATTATTACAAATAGATAAATAATTTATTGATATCCCCTTTTCTTCACTTCCTAATATAAAAGCTGTAGGATTTCTATAATTAATATTATAGCATATATAATCTGTTTTTTCTGTTACAGCTATAATTTGAATTCCATAATTTTTTAAAATTTTAATTATTTTAATAATATTTTTTTCTTTACAAATTGGGACTTTAAAAAGGCCACCTGATGACGTTTTGATAGAATCACTATTTACTATCTTGTTATTAGATATAATAATAGCATCTACACCAGTACAAGCTGAAGTTCTAACAATAGAACCAAAATTTCTAACATCTGTTATACTATCTAAAATTAGTAACAATGGAATTTTTCCATTATAATAAATATTAGGTATTATATCTTCTATTTTATAGAATTCTATAGGATCAATAATTGCAAATACTCCTTGATTATTTTTATTATTTTTTTTAAATATTTCAAAAATTGGAATTTTTTTTAAATAAGAAAATTTTATGATTTTTTTTAATTTCAAATTAATAAATTTTTTTATTATGAATATTTTATAAATTTTTTTTTTATATTTTATTGCTTCATATAAAGGGTTTATTCCATAAATAGTAAGTATATTTTTTTTCATACTTTAAATTAATTATTAAATAATTTATACAAAAGTAATTTTATAATATATTCATCATTTATTTCAGTATCTCTTATCTCTGAGAGAATTTTATTTAATGGATCTTTTTTTTTGTTTTTATTCATTAACGTAATTAAATTAAATTTAATTATACTTATAATAAACGTAAAAATTTGTTTTAATACAATACTAATTGTACAATTTTTTAAATAAAAAATTGTTTTATAAGCTTTTATAAATTGTTTTTCAACTATATATGTTTCTAATTTAGAATATTTATATATTTGTTTTTTTATAAAATATTTATATCTTTTTTTATTCAAAATCATTTTATTGATTTCATTATTTATTTGATAGAAATCTTCACCTAAATTTTTTATTATAAAACTAACAGTATTATCAGTAATAATATATCCTATATATTCAAATTCATATTTAATTATATTAAATATTTCTTTTTTTTTTAATTTTACACTTTTATATATAAATCCATTTTTTTTTATTTTTTTATAAAAATTAGTGTTTTTATCAATAACTTTATTGTTATAACAAATAATTAGTATTGTATTCTCAATAGGAGAAATTAATAATTTATATAAATTTTCAATACTGTTTGATAAATATTGTGCTTCTTTTACAATAATTAAATTATATACAGAGATAGATATTTGTTTTGCAATAATAATTAGATTATTAATATCTAGATCATATCCATATAATATTTTTTTTTCTTTAAAAAAAAATTCAATTGAATGATATAAATTAGATATTAAATATCTTTCTTCCCCCATTAGAAAATAAATAGGTTTTATTTTTTTATTTTTTAAATCTTTAAGTAATTTTTGTTTATATTTTAAAAACATTTTAATTAATATGAAAATTAAATATAACTTTGAATATAAATATCATAATAATAATACATATATTTATTGTCTTATTAGAAAGAAATATTATCTTCTTACTAAAGAAGAATATGTTAGACAACATATGTTATATTATTTAATATATAATAAAGGCTATAATATATCTTCTATTTTTGTAGAAAAATATTTTCTATTTAATAATGTTAAAACACGTATAGATATTATCGTTTATAAAAAAAAAAAACCTTATATTCTTATTGAATGTAAATCTTCATGTATTTTTTCACAAAAAGTATTATCTCAAATTATGAGATATAATTTTTATATTAAAAGTTATTTTTTAATAATAACTAATTGGATAAATAATATAATTTTGAAAATTGATATTAAAAATAATATTATTATTTTTTTTAATGAAATTCCAAATTTTAAATAAACTTTTACAAAGTATTTATATATTCTATTAAATCTAGTAATTTATTAGAATAAGCTACTTCATTATCATACCATGATATTATTTTTAAGAAAGTAGAATTTAACATAATACTTGCGTTGGCATCAAAGATTGATGTTCTTTTATCTCCAATCAAATCCATTGATACTACAGGATCTTCTATATATCCTAAAATATTTTTATATTCATTTTCTGAAGCTTGTTTCATAACGTACTTTACATCATCATAATTTGTTTTAGTTTTTAAACTAACTGTCAAATCTACTACTGAAACATTAACTGTAGGAACCCTAAAAGCCATTCCTGTTAATTTTCCATATAATTCAGGTATTACCTTGCCAACAGCAATAGCTGCACCTGTATATGATGGAATAATATTAACTAGCGCAGAACGGCCTCCTCTCCAATCTCTAATTGATGGAGAATCAACAACTTTCTGAGTTGCTGTAGCTGAATGAACAGTTGTCATTAATCCTTCTAAAATTCCAAAATTATCATTTAATATTTTAGCTATAGGAGCTAAACAATTAGTAGTGCATGATGCATTAGATATGATATTTTGATTTTTTTTTAAAATAAAATGATTAACACCCATTACAAACATAGGAATCTCGTCTTTAGGAGGTGCAGATAATATTACTTTTTTAGCACCAGATTTTAAATGATTATATGCTTTTTCATATGTAAGAAAAGCTCCTGTTGATTCTACTATGTAATCTGCATTTATAACTCCCCAATCAAGTTTAGATGGATTTTTTTCAGAGGTTATTCTAATTTTTTTATTATTAACTATTAGATTATCATTATCTATTTCTATTTTACCTCTAAAAAGTCCATGTGTTGAATCATATTTTAACATATAAGCTATATAATCAACATTTAATATATCATTTATAGCTACTATTTCAATATTTTCTCTCTCTATAGAAGCATTAAATAGCAACCTACCTATTCTTCCAAATCCATTGATACCAATTCTAATTTTAGACATATTCTTTATTTTAAGAAATAATTTCTTAACAAGCTATAATATCTGATCTCTTAATCAGATCTATATCAATTTTAAGGCCTAGGAAATCTTACTTTTATTCTGGTCATTACGTTTTTTTTACCTTAAATTAAAGCTACTAGCAAGAACACTATCTGAAAAAGTAGTATGACTTAATCTACGTATCTCATAATAAGGATTTTTTGTAGATTTAGCCTTCAGAAACAATAATTATACTTTTTTTTCTGGTATAAGAAAGCTCCAGTACCTACTACGCTCTAAATACTGAATATTTTCCCATCCCATAACTTCTATTGCTGTATTTAATGTAAAATAAGTTCCATATATATCATAGGAATTGCCACCACCTTCTATAAATACATATAACATTGTTATTTGTATATATATTTTTTAAAAAACATAATTATAACTTAAATGTCACATTTATTCATAAATCTTTTAAAAGAAATTGTATACAATCCTATACATTCTATATCTAGAATTTTGAACTTAGTCTTAATAGAAGCTATATTATCTATAGATAATGCTGCAATATTAACTACTATGGTTAGTCACCTTAATAAAGAAGATAGAAAAAAAGCGTTAAAATATGGTATTATAGGTGCATATATATTTAGAATAATTTCTTTATTTTTTGCTTCTGTAATAATGAAAATGTGGTTGTTAAAGATAATTGGGGGTTCATACTTAATATATTTAGGAATTAATCATTTTCTCTCTAAAAAGAGAACATTTATATTTTTAAATAAAAATTTTAAAGTTTGGAAAACGATTATTTATATCGAAATAATAGATATTTTCTTTTCAATAGATAACATTTTGGGAGGATTATCTTATTCCAATAATACATTATTAATTGTTTTAGGAATCTTTATCAGTCTCTATTTAATAAGAATTAGTACAATAAAGATATTAAGATTTAAAAAAATCTATTCTTCTTTAGAAAAATCTGCATTTATTATAATAATATTATTAGGATTCAAATTAATCATTTCTATTTATGAGATTCTATATCCAGATGATTATTTTACTACTTTTTTACAAAGTAAAATTTTGAATATTTCATTTTCTTTAATTAGTCTTAGTATATTCATCCTTCCAATTATATATTTAAAATTATTAAATAATAATATTTAATGGCTCTTGTAATAAGTTTTTTAAACTTTTTAAATAATCACTACCTACTGCACCATCTATAATTCTATGATCACATGTTAATGTAAATTTAGTAGTATGACCTATTACAATTTTATCATTATTTATAATAGGTTTTTTTTTAATACTTCCTACAGATAAAATACAAGAATTAGGTTGATTTATAATAGAAGTAAATGAATCTATACCAAACATTCCAAGATTTGAAACAGTAAAAGTACTACCTTCTAATGAATTAGATTTAATTTTTTTTTCTTTAGCTTTTATTACTTTTTCTTTTATTTCAAAAGAAATTTGTCTTAAAGATTTTTCATCTACTTGATTAATTACAGGAACAATTAAACCATCTTCTAATGCTACTGCTATACCTATATTTATATTATTATGGTATAATATACTTTTTTCTGTCCAAGAAGAATTTATTTTTGGATTTTCTTTTATAGCTAAAGCTGAAGCTTTCACAATTAAATCATTAAAAGATATTTTATCTAAATATTTTTTTTCGTTAATCGAGTCTCTTAATTTAATTAAATTATCCATAATTACTTCTATAAATAAAGAATAATGAGGTGATTCAATTTTAGAATTAATTAATCTTTTGCTAATTATTTTTCTAATATTAGAATGGTTAACTTCATTAGAACTATTTGTTTTTTTATCATCTAAATTATTATCAATATATCTTTCTATATCTTTTTTTATAATTCGTCCATTAATTCCAGTACCTTTAATATTATCTAATGATATGCCTTTATCAAAAGCTAATTTTTTAGCTAAAGGAGAAATAAAAATTCTTTTATAATTATTATTAATTTTCTTTTGCTTTAGCAAAGAACTAATATCTTCATTTTCAGAACCTAAAATAGCTAATACACTATTTACTGGGGCACTTTCTCCTTCTTTTATTCCAATATAAAGCAATGTAGAATTATATTCAGCTTCCAATTCCTGAATTGCTTTATCAGTCTCTATTTCAGCTAAAATATCTCCTTCTAAAATTTTAGAACCTATCTTTTTATGCCATTTTACAACAGTACCTACTACCATAGTATCGGTTAGACGAGGCATAAATATAACTTCTGCCATATTTATTTAATTTATTTTTTTTTCTAAAAAAGGATAATCTTTTTGATTATAAACTACACTATACAATTTTTCTAAATTTGTATAATCTGACAATTCTGCAAATTTAACACATTCATTAATTTTTTTATTAATTTCATCTTGAAATGAATTCAAAACTTTTTCTGTAACTATTTGATTTTTTAAAATCAATTTCTTTATAAGAAGAATAGGGTCTCTATTTTTAGATTCATTTACTTCTTTTTTACTCCTATATGTTTCTGCATCTGACATAGAATGTCCCCTATATCTAGAAGTGAGAATATCTAAAAATGTAGGACCATTACCATTTCTAGCTCTTGATATTGCATTATAAGCATGTTCATATATTTTTAACGGATCCATTCCATCTACACAAAAAGATGGCATTTTATATGAAAAACCTATTTTATATATATCTTTAATATTAGAACTTCTTTTTACAGAAGTTCCCATTGCATATCTATTATTTTCACATATAAACACAACAGGTAATTTCCAAATCATTGCCATATTAAAAGTTTCATGAAGTGATCCTTGATTAACAGCTCCATCCCCCATAATTGTTATTGTTACAGCATCACGAGAAAAATATTTATCAGCAAATGCAATTCCTGCTCCTAAAGGTATTTGTCCGCCAACAATTCCATGACCTCCATAAAAACGATATTTTTTACTAAAAATATGCATGGACCCCCCCATTCCACAAGAAGTTCCAGTATTTTTACCAAATAATTCAGCCATAATCTTTTTAGGGTTTACCCCCATAGCAATAGCTAAAATATGACATCTATAAGCGGTAATCATCTTATCTTTCTTAAGATCCATAGCATGAACAAGACCTGCAGGTATAGCTTCTTGCCCATTATATAAATGTAAAAATCCTCTTATTTTTTGTTTTAAGTATAAAGACCTACATTTATCTTCAAATTTTCGCCAAAATGACATATCTTTATACCATTTTAAATATATATCATTATTAATTTTTTTCATTAATTTATATTATTATAATAAATTTAATTTATATTATTTTATTATGTTTTAACTAAATGTAAAAAAGGCCTCGTAGCTTAATTGGATAGAGTATCTAACTACGGATTAGAAGGTTGGGGGTTCAACTCCCTTCGGGGTCACTTTTTTGTTATTAATAATTTATTAATTGCGTTATTAACAGCCTCAAATTTAAAATTTGTTATTAATTTTATCATTATATATTTTAGTTTTTTATTACATAAATTTCCTATACTTCCTTCATGAGAATGTTTTATATCAGTAATAGGGGTAAAATCTCCTTTTTGGATATCTAGTCCCACTTTTTTATATGCTTCTCTAAATGAAATCCCATCTTTAACTAAAGAATTAACAACTTCTACACTAAACAAATATTTATATTTATTTTCATATATTATATTTTTATTTATAATTAGTTTTTTAAGCATATATGTAAATATTAATATTATTTTTTTTATTTCATCAAATACTGGTAAAAAAATTTCTTTAATAGTTTGTAAATCTCTATGATATCCTGAAGGAAGATTAGTAGTTATAATTGATATTTGATTAGGTAAAGAAATCATTTGATTACATCTAGATCTTATTAATTCAAATACATCTGGATTTTTTTTGTGTGGCATTATGCTAGATCCTGTAGTTAAATTTTCAGGTAAAGAAAAAAAATCAAAATTCTTACTCATATATAAACATATATCTTGAGATATTTTACTAATAGTATTAGCTATTGATGAAATAGCTTGTGAAACTATACGTTCTGTTTTACCTCTACACATTTGTGCATATACTACATTATAATTTAAATCTTCAAAACCTAAAATCTCTGTTGTAAGTTTCCGATTTAATGGAAAAGATGATCCAAATCCAGCTGCTGAACCTAAAGGATTTTTATTAGAAATATTATATGCGCTTTTTAAGAAAAAAATATCGTCTATAAGACTTTCTGCATAAGAGGCAAACCATAAACCAAATGAAGAAGGCATAGCAATTTGATAATGTGTATAACCAGGAATTAATATATGTTTATAACGATTACTTAAATGTATTAAGACATTGAATAAATCTTTAATTAGAAATACTAATTCTTGTATTTTCTTACGAATAAATAATTTTATATCTAATAAAACTTGATCATTTCTAGATCTTCCACTATGTATTTTCTTACCTATTTTTCCTAAACGTTTAGTTAACATTAATTCTATTTGAGAATGTATATCTTCTACATTATACTCTATTTGAAATTTTCCAGATATGATTGTATCATAAATAATATGTAATTCTTTAATTAAAGAATTTAATTCGTTAATGTTTAATACACCTATTGTTTCTAACATTATTATATGTGCTAATGTACCTATAACGTCAAGAGGTGCTAAAAATAAATCTAAATATCTATCTTTTCCTACTGTAAAAAATTCTATTTCTTTATTAAGTACAAAATTTTTTTGCCAGAGTTTCACAATATTATATGTTACAAACCACTTAAATATATAATAAAATGACTGATGTAATCAAATTTTTATCAAAAAATGTATCAAATAAAATAGCATCTGGAGATGTAATACATAATCCATCATCAATATTAAAAGAAATTTTAGAAAATTCTATAGATGCTTATGCAAAAAATATTAAAATCATATTAAAAAATGGAGGAAAAAATATAATACATATTATAGATGATGGTATAGGAATGAGTAAAAATGATGCCATAAAAAGTTTTGAGAGATATTCTACTTCAAAAATAAATAAAATAGAAGATATTTTGAAGATTTCAACTAAAGGATTTAGAGGAGAAGCTTTATCTTATATATCTTCTGTAACCCAGATAGAAATTGAGACAAGATATATAGAATCAGATCTAGGAATAAGGCTTATTATAGAAAATGGAAAATTAAAATATAATCCATTGCCAATTGCAATGGATAAAGGGTGTAGCATATGTATAAAAAATATATTTTATAATATTCCTGCTAAAAGAAAATTTTTAAAATCATCTAAATTAGAATTAAAAAATATTATTAATGAATTTTATAAACTTGTATTAAGTCATAATGATATAAATTTTTATTTAGAAAATGATAACAAAATTTTATTTGATTTAAAATCATCTTCATATAAAGAACGTATAATACAGATTTTTGGGGAAAAAATAAACAAATTTTTAATTAAAATAAAAAAAACTACTAATTTAGTTAAATTACAAGGTTACATAACAAACCCTAAATATTACAAATCTAATAAATTAGAACAATATTTATTTTTAAATAAACGGTTTATTAAAAATAAAAATATACATGATGCTATCATTACTTCTTATGAAGGCCTTATAAATAAAAAATATAATCCTTCTTATTTTATTTTTTTAACTATGGAACCTAGTAAATTTAATATTAGTCCATCTAAAACTGAAGTAAAATTTTCTTATGACATTTGTTTATGTAAACAAATTAATTCTACTATTAAAGAATGTTTAGGTATAAAGAAAATTTCTAATTTTCTGTTAAAACAAGTAAATGTAAAAAAACTTTCTACTAGAGATATAACCTATTTTAATAACGAATATAAAAAATTAAAAAATAATAAATTTTAAAAAAAAATAATCCTATAGGTGATATTTTAAAACCTTATTATCCTCTTATGGAAGTCAAATAATATAAATTTATTTATGTTTAAAGTAAATGCATATATCTTATCTCGTATAGAGATAAAAAAAAATTATGATGAAATGTTTAATTCTAAAATAGATATTCCTCAATATATTGGAAATGAAAAAATTTTTAGTGGGATTAAACATCCTATTTATACCCAAAATAAAAAAATTATAGGATATTGGCATGAAGGATCAGAAAAAGATATTCATAATGCAATTAATTCATCTTTATCAGTTCATAAATATTGGTCAAATATATCTTGGGCAGATAGAGCTTATATTTTTTTAAAAGCAGCTGATTTAATTTCTGGTCCATATAGATCTATAATTAATGCCGCAACAATGATATGTCAATCTAAAAATAAGTCTGACACAGCTTGTGAATTAATATCTTTTTTAAGATTTAATGTATTTTATGCAAATAAAATATTTAATGAGAAATCTCGTTTAGGATTTGTTGTTGCTATAACACCATTTCATTTTACTTATATATCTTTACCAGCCCTTATGGGAAATGTTGGATTATGGATCCCATCTGAAAAACAATTATATTATACAAATGTTTTAATGGAAATTTTTAAAAAATCTGGATTACCTGATGGGGTAATTAATTGTTTATTAACAAATTGTAAAACAACATCAAATGTGATATTAAAACATCCTAATTTTTCAGGAGTAACAGGCTCTGTTTTTAAATATTTTTATAAAAATTTTATATGGGTACATCCTAATTCAAATCCAAAAGAAGTATCTAAAGCACTTTTAGATGGAGCTTTTGAATCCCAAATAAATGTGTCTAGAGCTTATAAATATTTATGGAAAACAAGTCTAAAAATTAATAGAAACTAAAAATTAATAGAAAATATTAATTCATCTATAGAATGAGAATAATTGTAATATTATTATTGGTGGTAAATGTGATAGTTAGAAACTGTGATTGATGAAGGCCCTAACTGTTTATCTATATGAAGATTGTAATTGGGAAAAAACTATTTCTTTAGTAAAGAATTATTGTTTTACAGGATATATATTTTGTGATTACAGAGACTCTTATCTTACTTTTAAATATTATGCTGGAAATATTTTTATAAATTATAACCAATCTTAATAAAAAAAGAAAAGTAGACTACTTTATCGCATTTATTTATATTTTAAATAAAATGAGGAAAGTCCGGACACATTAAGGGAACACATCGGGTAATAACCGTCCATCGTAAGATGAGGAATTGTGCAACAGAAATAAAGTACAGTTTGGCTGTAGTGAAATATTGTAAACTCTGTGTTGTGAAATGCCATGTATACCAGATACTTTTTTTTAAAAAAAGTGTAGTTTTCCCTTTAACTATTAATTTGGGGGGTGGGCAGATATAGGTAAAAGGTAACTTTTATCACAGATAAATGATAAAAAAAATATTAAATAACATAATCCGGCTTATTAGTATGTTTTTAGATTTTTATTTATAATAAAAAAGTTATATTTTTTTTTCCGCTATTCTTAATATAGCACTTCTTGATCTGTTATTTTCTTTTTTTTCTTTTTTAGAAGAAAAAATTATTCTAGGTTCTAAAAGAATTAAAGGTGATAAATTATTCCCATATTCATCATATGGAACTATTCCATTAAAATTTCCAGTTTTTAAAAATTTTTTTACAATTCTATCTTCTATAGAATGATAAGAGATCACAGCAATTCTACCTCCAGGTTTTAATATTGATAAAGAGTTTTTTAATAAATCCTTTAATGCATTGATTTCATCATTTACTTCTATTCGAATAGATTTAAATATTTTTGATAAAAATTTATTTTTTTTTTTATAAAAAAAATTTAAAAGATTGATTAGATCAAATGTATATTTGATATATTTTTTTTTTCTATGTTTTAGAATTAATTTTGATATATTCTTTGCATTTTTTACTTCTCCAAATCTAATTAATAGATTATATAATTCATTATATGAATAATTATTTATTATATGTTGGGCATTAATCTTATTATAAGTATCCATTCTCATATCTAATATACTATTATATCTAATTGAAAATCCTCTTTTTGGAGAATTTATTTGATGAGAAGAAATTCCTAAATCAGCTAATATACCAGATACCTTATTAATATTAAATAATTTTATTTTTTTTTTTATAAATCTATAATTTGTCTTAATAAGATTAAATCTTGCATCAATAATCTTATTATTTTTTATAGAATATATATCTTTATCAAAAGCAATTACCCTACCTTTATTACTTAATTTATTTAATAATGATAAAGAATGCCCTCCACCACCAAAAGTAGTATCTATATAAATACCATTTTTTTCTTTAACTAAGAAAGACAATATCTCATCTAATAAAACAGGAATATGATATTCATTCATTTATATTTTTTAAATAAAAAAAATATGAAAATTATATTTTTTAAATATAAAGCAACAGGAAATGATTTTATTATAATTAATAATACTGAAAAATTATTTCTTTTAAGTGAAAAAATAATTAAAAACATGTGTAATAGAAATTTGGGAATTGGGGCTGATGGTCTAATTTTAATTGAGAAAATTAAAAAATATGATTTTTATATGAAATACTATAATTCTGATGGAAAAGAAGGAACTATGTGTGGAAATGGAGGAAGATGTTCTGTACATTTTGCAAAAAAAATAGGTATTATAAATAATACTAATACATTATTTAAAACAATAGATGGTTCTCATTATGCATCAATAACAAAAAATATTGTGTCATTAAATCTGAAAAATATTGAACTTGTGGAAGTATATAAAAAACATATATATATAAATACAGGATCTCCTCATCATATTCTATTTATAGATAAGAAAAATTATCTAAATGTATATAATAAAGGTATCAAAATACGATTTAATCAAAAATATATAAAAAAAGGAGTAAATGTTAATTTTGTTAAAGTAAAAAAAAACATTTTAAATGTTAGAACTTATGAACGTGGGGTTGAAAATGAAACTTACTCCTGTGGGACTGGAGTAACTGCTTCTGCAATTGCAGCTTATAATATTAAAAAATTATTATATAATAAAATTATAGTCCAAACCTTAGGAGGAACTTTACAAGTTAAGTTTGAAAAACTACTTAAATCTTATAAAGAAATTTTCTTAAAGGGGGAGGTTAACTTTGTTTATAAAGGTATTTTAAAACTACCTGCTGCATAATTTTTATAATAATGATTATTATAATCAACTAATTCAATTATTGCAGTTTCTGAAGAATCACCTACACGAAATCCAGTTTTGATAATTCTTGTATAACCTCCAGTACGATTATATATTTTTGATGATATTTTTTCTAAAAGTTCTAAAACAGTATTATTAAAATTTTTATAAATTATACGTCTATAATGAATTGTATTTTTTTTACTTTTCGTGAGTAAAGGCTCAATATAATTTCTTAATGCTTTAGCTTTTGCTAAAGTAGTCATAATTCTCTTATTCTTTAGAAGAGAAAAAGCCATATTCGATAACATTGATTTACGATGAGAACTCTTTACTCCTAAATGATTATTTTTTTTTCCGTGTCTCATATCTAAACATTTTTAAATGTTGTATTAATATATTAGAGGCATTGGTTAATGCATCTCTAGGATTTAGAGACCCATCAGTTTTTATTTCTAATAACAAACTTTCATAGTTTGAATTTTTATTTATACTACAGTTATCTATTTTATATTTTACATTCTTTATAGGAGTAAATATAGAATCCATTGGAATTGATCCTATCAAATTTTCTTTATTTTCTTCTGAAGGTACATAACCTATACCTTTTTTTATTACAATAGTTATATCTAAAGATATTAATTTTTGTTTATTTAAAATGATTAAATCAGGATTTAATATATCAAATTTATTAATATATTTTCCTAAATCACCAGCAGTTATTTCTTCTTTATCATTAGATATTATCATATGAAATACTTCTGATTCAAAATTTTCTTTTTTTTTGTTTTTTTTAAAACGTACTTTTTTCAGATTTAAAATAATTTCTGTCATATCTTCTATTACCCCTCTTATCGTAGAAAATTCATTATTTACTCCTTCAATTTTAACTGACGATATTGCATATCCTTCTAAAGAAGATAAAAGCACTCTTCTAAAAGTATTTCCAATTGTTACTCCCCATCCAGGAAATAACGGTTCGATTTTAAATAATCCTTCTTCAGGAGTTAATTTTAATACTCTTAAATTTTTTGATTGTTTAAATTTTAAAAAAAACATTTTATATTAAATTTTTAACTATATTATTTAGAATATAATTCAACTATTAATTTTTCATTAATATTATCAGTAATTTGTTTTCTTTTTGGAATATATTTAAAGATACCTATCATTTTCTCATTATCCCAACTTAACCAGTCTGAGCCTAAGCCTAATAATTTATTTGCTTTATGTTTTTCTTTTAAAGAAATTTTATCTCCTGGTTTTAAATTAAAAGAAGGTATATTTACAATTTTACCATTCACAGTAATATGACGATGTGATACTAATTGTCTTGCTTCAGGTCTAGAATGTGAGAGGTTTAATCTATAAACAATATTATCTAACCTAGATTCACATAATTGTAAAAGTATCTCACCTTTAATTCCTTTTTTTTTTGAAGCTTTATAAAACATTTTTAGAAATTGTCTTTCTAATATACCATAAGTATATTTAATTTTTTGTTTTTCCAACAATTGAGTTGAATAAAATGTTTTTTTTATATTTCTACTATTAGCATGTTTACCAGGTGTATTTTTTTTTTTTTCAAAACTTTTATTAGTCTTTCCATATATTAATTCTCCAAATTTACGGGAAATTTTAGTTTTTGGTCCTATATATCTTGCCATTATTTTAATAATTATTATTTTAATAATTTTTATATTAAGAATTTAAATTCTTCTTTTTTTAGGAGGTCTACATCCATTATGGGGAATAGGGGTCATATCTTTTATTACTAATAAAATTAAATTTTGATTTACTAATGCACGAATAGCAGCATCTCTTCCTGAACCCGGACCCTTTACTATTACCTCTAATTTTTTTATTCCAGCATTTAATACTTTTTCAGCCACATCTTCTGCAGTTATTTGAGCTGCATATGGCGTATTTTTTTTAGAACCTTTAAATCCCATTTTACCTGCTGAAGACCATGCAATAACATCTCCTTTTTTATTTGTTAATGTTATTATAATATTATTATATGTTGATTTAATATGAGCTTCTCCTAGATAATATTTTTTTTTTCTAAAAGTTTTTTCCATTTATTTGTTTTTTTTATTTGCAACTGTTTTCTTTTTTCCTTTTCTTGTTCTACAATTATTTTTAGTTTTTTGACCCCTTACAGGTAATCCTATTCTATGACGTATTCCTCTATAACATCCTATTTCGATCATTCTTTTTATATCTAATTGTATTTCAAACCTTAATTCTCCTTCTATTCTTATATTAGAAGATATATATTTTCTTATTTTATTTATATCTTCATCTGACCAGTTTCTAACTTTTAGATTTTCATCAATACCTGTATCTTTAAAGATTCTTTTAGATGTACTAATACCTATTCCAAATATATAAGTAAGAGCTATTAGTCCTATTTTATTATTTGGAATTTCTATACCTGAAACTATAGCCATTAACCTTGTTTTTGTTTAAATTTAGGATTTAATTTATTAATAATTCTTAAACAACCTTTACGTTTAACAATTTTACAATTGTCACTTCTCTTTTTTAAAGACGTTACCTTTTTCATATTAATATCTATATATTATTCTAGCTT
This sequence comes from Candidatus Karelsulcia muelleri, assembly GCF_002243425.1. Taxonomy (GTDB): domain Bacteria; phylum Bacteroidota; class Bacteroidia; order Flavobacteriales; family Blattabacteriaceae; genus Karelsulcia; species Karelsulcia muelleri_E. The sequence goes on along the minus strand of NZ_CP021172.1, from coordinate 196,275 downwards.
TACTTAAATCGTAAGAAGACATTTGTAAACGAACTTTATCACCTTGTAAAATTTTAATATAATTCATTCTAATCTTACCGGTAATATTACAGGTAACAATACATTTATTTTCTAATTCTACTTTAAACATTGCATTAGGTAATGCATTGATTACTATTCCATCTACTTCAATATGTTGTTCTTTTGCCATTATTTTTATATTTTAATAGATAACTATTTATAGTATATTTTATATCTAATAATCCTCCTACTATAATTATTATTGTAGTCCCTCCAAAAAATAAATACAAATTTTTATCCCCCCCCAATGATAGAAATATTGACGGTAATAAAGCTATTATTACTAATAATAATGATCCCGGAAAATATATTTGTGATACAATTTTTTTTAAAAAAAAACAAGTATCTTTACCTGGTTTTCTATTTGGAATATATACTCCATTGATCTTTAAATCATATGAAATTTTATTAACAGGAATAGATAAAAATGTATAAAAAAACGTAATAATTATTATTAATATACTATATAATATATTATACCATATACCATATATATTATTAATATATTGAAGGTTATTTATTTTATTAAAAATTGTTATTAATAATATCCCTTGTGAAAAGATTATAGGCATAACTCCTGGATAAACTACTTTTAAAGTAATAAATTTAATCTCATTTCTTAGATAGATTTCTTCTATATTAGAAGAATAATTATTTAAATCAAATTTATTTATATATTGTATATGTATTTTTTTTACATAATTAATTATGATTATAGAAATACCAATAATTAATAACCAAATAAATAATTCAAACAATAATATGATTATACCTAATAATTTATTATTATTTTTTATACGATTGAAAATTTCAGATATTATAGAATATATCAAACGAGATAATATTCCACTCATTAGTATTAATGAGTTACCATTACCTATTCCTTTTTCATTAATTTTTTCTCCTAACCACATTGTAAAAAATGTACCTGTAGTTATACAGATTATTGATGTAATCATCAATATTTTTTTACAATGTATTAAATTATAAAATTCAGGATTTTCTTTAATCTTATTACTAATAAGTAGTGTAATATACACAGGAGCTTGTATTAATGATATTAATATCGTTAATACTTTAGTAATATTATTTATTTTTTTTATTCCTATTTCACCATCTTGTTGTATTTTATATAAATACGGAAACATATAACACATTAATTGTGTTAATATTGAGGCTGATATATAAGGCATAATTCCTAAAGATAAAATCGTATTACCTCCTGGAGTTAAAAAATGAATTATTCCTTTATAACTAGGATTTAGTTTAAAAAAATTATTATTTATAAAAGGAATAGGTATAAAAGATCCCAAACGATATATTATTATAATAAATAAGGTATAATATATTTTTGATATAAAATCTATTTTATTAAATAAATTTATTATAAGATTATGATTCATAAAATGATTATATTACCACAATTATTTTTAATACATTCATATGCTTTTTTGCTAAATTTATTAGCAGTTATATTTATTTTATATGTTAATTTTCCTCTTCCTAAGATTTTTAGTTTTTGGTTTTTAAATAAAATATCTCTATTTAGTTTTTTTTTTATCTTACCAAGATTTCTTAAATCTTGGATTGTATCTAGATTTAAGATATAATCTTTTTTTTTTTTTCTTTTGAATCCAAATTTTGGAATTCTTCTTTGTAATGGCATTTGACCTCCTTCAAAACCTATTTTTTTAGAATTTCCTGAACGAGATTTTGCTCCTTTATGTCCTTTAGTACACGTTCCACCTTTTCCAGACCCTTTACCTCTACCTAATCTTTTTTTTGTTTTTACAGATACATATTTATTGTTTAAATAATTTAATATCATTATCCTAAAGCTAATAAAAGTGTTTTTTAATAATTATTATCCGTTTAGTATTTTACTTATAGATATTCCTCTTTCTAGAGCTATAGTATTTACTGTTCTAAGTTTAGATAAAGCTAATATTGTGGCTTTTATACAATTAATTTTATTAGAAGATCCTTTTGATTTAGATAACACATTTGTTAATCCAACCGCTTCTAAAACTGATCTTACAGCACCACCAGCAATTATTCCAGTTCCTTTTGAAGCAGGACAAATAAATACACGTGCTCCACAATATTTGGCTTCTTGTTCATGAGGTATTGTACCTCCTTTAATAATATTTATTTTTAATAATTTCTTTTTAGCTTTTTCACCTGCCTTATATATTGCATCTTGTGCTTCTTTTGCTTTTCCAAAACCATAACCTACAACTCCATTTTCATCTCCTGCTATTACTAAAGCAGTAAAACTAAAATATCTTCTACCTTTAGTAACTTTACAAACTCTATTTACCATAACTAATTTTTCTTTTAGTTCTAGTTTTCTTTTTTCATTTTTTTTTAAAACGGTCATAAAAATTTAAAATTGTAATCCTACATTTCTTAAGCCTTTGGCTAAAGCTTTTACTCTTCCATGATATATATATCCATTTCTATCAAATATAATTTTAGTTATTCCATAAGATTTAATTAGATTACCTAATAGGTTTCCTATCTTATAAGATAATTCTTTTTTTGTTATTTTTTTTTCTCTTCTGTTTTTATAAAACTTTAAAAGTTTTTTTGATGATGCAGAAATTAAAGTATTACCTTTATAATCATCTATTACTTGAGCATATATATGTTTATTACTTCTAAATATTGAAACTCTTGGTTTTTCTAAAAAACCAAAGATTTTTTTTCTAATTAAAGATTTTTTTTTTAATATCATAATAATTTATTTAGCAGATTTACCTGTTTTTTTAATAACATATTCATTTATATAACGAATTCCTTTTCCTTTATAGGGATCAGGTTTTCTTAAAGATCTTATTTTTGCCGCAACTATCCCTAATAATTGTTTATCATAAGATTTTAAAATAATCTGAGTATTTTTATTTTTTTCCATTTTTACTTCTAAAGTAATAGATTTAGGTAATTTTATAATTATATTATGAGAATATCCTATATTTAAATATAAAATTTGGCTATTATTCTTATTAATATTTGCTCTAAATCCAACCCCTATTAATTCTAATTTTTTTTTAAATCCATTATATACACCTTTTATCATATTATATATCAACATACGATATAATCCATGTAAAGCCCGATTTTTTTTATCGTTATGTTTTCTTTTAACAATAATATTATTATTATTTATAATAATATTAATATCACCTATAATTTTTTTATTTAATTTACCTAAAGGTCCATTTATATAAATTATATTATCTTGTTTTTTAACAAAAACATTATTAGGTATTAATACTGGAATATTACCAATTCTAGACATAGTTTATTTTTATTTTAATAAATATAACATATTATTTCTCCTCCAATTTTTTTTTTACGTGCTATTTTATCAGTCATCAGACCTTTAGGAGTAGATATAATTGCAATTCCTAATCCATTAAGAACACGAGGTATATTTGTATAATTACAATATTTTCTTAAACTCGGTTTACTAATTCTTTTAATACATTTTATTACAGATGTACCTGTATATTTATTATATTTTAAAGCTACTTTTATAAGTAATTTATAGTTATTAATTTTTTCTATTTTATAACTTGATATAAAACCTTGATTATATAATATTTTAATTATGTTTTTTTTTATTTTTGAATATGGAATTTCTATTATCAGAAGATTTGATAAATATCCGTTTCTAATTCTAGTTAAACAATCAGCTATTGGATCTGTAATCATAATTACCAACTTGCTTTAACAATACCTGGTATAAAACCTTGAGATGCTAACCGTCTAAATTCAATACGTGATATACCAAATTTTCTCATATATCCTTTTGTTCTTCCAGTTAAAGAACATAAATTATGCAGACGTATCGGAGATGAATTTCTTGGTAATTTTTGTAACCCTTCATAATCTCTATTTAATTTTAGAATATTACGTTTTTTTGCATATTTTAACACCATTATTTGACGCTTTTTTTGTCTTGCTTTTATAGATTCTTTAGACATTTTTTTTTGTTTTAAAAGGTAACCCAAATAAATATAATAAATATTTAGCTTCTTTATTCTTCTTAGATGAAGTAACAAATGTTATATTCATACCAAAATGATTTTTGAGAGAATCAGTATTTATTTCTGGAAATATAATTTGCTCAGAAATACCTAAATTATAGTTTCCTTCTCCATCAAAACTATTTTTATTTACTCCTACAAAATCTCGAACTCTAGGTAAAGCTATGTTAATTAACCTATCTAAAAATTCATACATAATATCTCTTCTTAAAGTTACTTTAATACTGATAGGTGTTCCTTTTCTTAATTTAAAACCAGATTCATCACGTTTTGATAAACAATAAATCGCTTTTTGACCAGTTATTGCAGTAATATTATTTATAGCATTATTTATAGTTTTATTATCAGAAATTAATACATTAATTCCTTGATTAATTACTATTTTTTTAAGCTTAGGAACTTGCATAACACTTTTATAATTAAATTTTTCTATTAATTTATTAATTATTTTTTTCTTATATAAAGATTTAGGTCTTGGACAATAATTCATTGTTACTTTAGTTTTAATTTTAATAATATTTTTCATAGGAATTCCATTCCTATTCCTTACCACATTATTCATAATACTTCTGTAGCTAATGATACAATTTTAGTATATTCTTTATCTCTTAATTCTCTAGAAACTGGTCCAAAAATCCGGGTTCCTTTCATTTCTCCTGTATTAGTTAATAATACACATGCATTATCATCAAATCTAATATAAGATCCATCTTTACGTCTTATTTTTTTTTTTGTTCTTACGACAACTGCTTTATATAATTGTCCCTTTTTTACACTAGATCCTGCTATTGCTTCTTTTATAGAAACTATTATTGTGTCTCCTATATAGGCATATTTTTTTCTTGTACCTCCCAAAACTCTTATTAATAAAACTTCTTTAGCTCCAGAATTATCTGCTACTCTAATTCTTGATTCTTGTTGTAACATAAGAATTTATTATTTTTTTTTTACAATTTTTAATAATCTCCAAAATTTTTGCTTACTTAAAGGTCTAGTCTCAATAATTTTTACTAAATCACCTTCATTTGAAATATTATATTCATCATGAACATAATATTTTTTTTTTTTAAAAATTACTTTTTTATAATAAGGATGTTTTATTCTCTTTGTTTCAGATATAATTATTGTTTTTTTCATCTTATTGCTAATAACAATTCCTATTTTATATTTTTTTTTTTTATATTTACGCATTTTTAATTATAAATTTTGTTCTTACTGGTAATTTTTGAGAAGCTAATCTAAGCGCTTCTTTACCCATAAAGAAATCAACACCATCTACTTCAATTAATACTCTTCCTGGTTTTACTACTGAGACCCAATGATCTCTTCCACCTTTACCTTTACCCATACGAACTTCTTGAGGTTTTTTAGTTACAGGTTTATCAGGAAATATATTTAACCATAATTTACCTTGTCTTTTAAGATAACGTGTTGCAGCAACCCTAGCAGACTCTATTTGTCTATCTGTAATCCATCCTGGATCTAATGATTTGATACCATATTTTCCAAAACATAATTTTGTTCCTCTTGTAGCATTACCTTTTATACGACCTTTATGTTGTTTATCATATTTAGTTTTTTTAGGTTGTAACATTACAGTTTGTTTTTTTTACTTAATCCATCTAATTCATAATATGATCCATCTGATACTTTTTTCTTTTTGTATTTTAATTTAAAAATATTAAATAGATTCTTTTTTCCATAAATTTCTCCTTTCATAATCCATACTTTTATACCTATTATTCCATAATTTGTATGAGCTTCCGTCATATGATAATCTATATCAGCCCTAAAAGTTGATAAAGGAATTCTACCTTCTTTATAAGTTTCTTTACGAGCCATTTCTGCTCCATTAAGACGCCCTGATATTTTTATTTTTATCCCTTCTGCATTAACCTGCAAAGCAGCAGATATGCATATTTTAATTGCTTTCTTATAAGAACCTCTATTTTCTAATTGACTAGCTATACTTTTAGAAACTAAAACAGCATCTAATTCTGGTTTTTTTATTTCAAAAATATTTATTTGAATTTTTTTATATTTAAAAATATTTAATTCTTTTTTTAATTTATCTATTTCAGACCCTCCTTTACCTATTATAATTGACGGACGGGAACTAGATATAGTTATAATAACTCTATTTAAGGATCTTTCAATATAGATTCTAGATATATTAGCTTTTGATAAACGATTTTCTAAATATTTTCTTATATTAAAATCTTCTTTTATTCTTTCTGGATAATGACTATACCATAACGATTGCCATCCAACAATTAATCCTAATCGATTAGATAATGTGTTTACTTTATGTCCCATAATTATTAAATTTACTATTTATAATAATTTTTAGATTACTATATCTTTTTCTTACTTGATTACCTCGTCCTTGTGGAGCAGGACGAATTTTTTTTAATTGATATCCTTGGTTTATTAATACTTTTTCTATATAAATATTATAATTATTTATATTATTTTCATAATTTTGATTTTTCCAATTAGAAATTACTGATAATAATATTTTATTTATTATACCCCCCCCTTTATTTTTTATATTTTTAAGTATATATAAAGAATATTCTACTTTTTTATTACGAATAATATCTGCAACTAAACGTAATTTACGTGGAGAACAATAAAGATTGCTAACATCAGTTACTGATCTAGTATATTTTTTTTTTTTAAAAAAAAAATTAATATAATTATTTGATTCCATTACTAAATTATTTTTTTGTTTTTTTTTTTGATCCTGAATGGCCTCTAAAAATTCTAGTAGGTGCAAATTCTCCTAATTTATGACCCACCAGATTTTCAGATATATATATTGGAATAAAAATTTTACCATTATGAACTGCTATTGTGTTTCCAATAAACTCAGGAGTAATAGTAGATGATCTAGACCAAGTCTTTATAATTTTTTTTTTTTTTAAGTTCAAATTATTTAAAATAATTTTTTTTATTAATTTATAATTAACATATGGACCTTTTTTTAAGGAACGTGGCATAATAATTTTATTTTTTTATTATATATTTATTTGTAATTTTTTTTTTATTGCGTGTTTTAAATCCATTAGAAGGAATACAATTTCTGTTTCTGGGATGTCCTCCAGATGATTTTCCTTCACCACCGCCCATCGGATGATCTACAGGATTCATGGCTACTCCTCTAGTTCTTGGTTTTCTACCTAACCAACGTTTTCTTCCTGCTTTACCATCCATTTCTAATTTATGATCAGAATTATAAATAGATCCTATAGTTGCCATACATGTTGATAATACCATACGTTTTTCTCCAGAAGGTAATTTAATTGTAGCAAATTTTTTTGATTTCGCAATTAATTGTGCATATGAACCAGCACTACGTGCTAATATTGCTCCTTTACCAGGAATCAGTTCTACACAAGAAATTATAGTCCCTAAAGGGATATTCATTATATACATAGCATTTCCTAATTCTATAGTAGTTTTTTTATCTGATAAAATTTTATTACCTATATTTAAACCATTAATTGATGGTATATATCTTTTTTCTCCATCTATATAAAAAAGAAGATAAATCAAACATGATCTATTAGGATCATATTCAATATGTTTTATAATAGCAGGTATACCAAATTTATTCCTTTTATAATCTATAATTCTATATTTTTTTTTATGCCCCCCACCTAAATATCTTATAGTTATTTTTCCAGAATTATTTCTACCTCCTGTTTTTTTTTTACCTCTAGAAAGAGTTTTTTCAGGATTTTTTTTTGTTATTTCTTTAAATGTATTTATAACTTTAAATCTTTGACTAGAAGTTATAGGTTTAGTTTTTTTTATTGACATATTACATATTTATTTTTATATAATCTTAAAAAGACTTTTTTAAAGATATTATATTTACCTTTAAAGATATTATATTTACCTTTAAAGTTAGTTTTACTATTTTTTTTAAAAATACGTTTTTTATACAAAATCTGAGTATTTACTTCAGAAACAGGAATTTGATATATTTTCTTTATATAATTAATAATATCTTTTTTAGAAAAAAATAAATAAAATTTCAAATAATTTTGATTAGAAATCAAATATAAATTTGAGATATTGGTTTTAACAAACATCTTTTAATATTTTTTTTATAGCACTTTCGAAAAAAACTAAATAGTCTGAATTTGCTAATTCATAACTATTTAATTCATTAATTGATAAAAAATTAGTAAATTTTAAATTTCTAGATGAAAAAAAAAAATTATCATTTATTTTATTATAAATAATTAATGATTTTTTTAGATTAAAATTTAATCTATTGAAAATTTTAAATACTAATTTAGTTTTAATAATATTAAATTTAAAATCTTCTATAACTTTTATCTTATTGGTTCTTAACTTAAAATTAAGTATAGTTTTTTTTGCTAAAAATTTAGACTTATTATTAATTTTTATATTAAAATTTCTTGGTTTAGGACCAAAAATTCGCCCACCAGATCTAAAGATAGGGTTTTTTATATCTCCTTTTCTTGCATTCCCACTTCCCTTTTGACGTTGAATTTTTTTTGTACTTCCTGTAATTTCACTTCTTTCTTTAGATTTATTGGTACCCTGTCTTTGTGCAGATAAATATCTCTTTATTTCAAGAAATAAAATATTATTATTTTCTTTTTTTAGAAAAAACTTATTTACTTTTAAGTACCTACCTGTTTCTAGACCAGAATTATTAAATATTGTTATTTTCATTTGAGTTTTTTTATTATTAGATAAGAATTTTTAGCCCCAGGAACAGATCCTTTTATAATTAAAAAATTATTTAATAAATCTATTTTTAATATTTTTCTATTTTTTAGAGTTACTTTCTTATTACCCATTCTACCTGCCATTCTAGTACCTTTAAATACTCTTGAAGGGTCAGAACCTGCTCCTATAGATCCAGGAGCTCTAGACCTATTATGTTGCCCATGAGACCTTTCTCCTACACCTGAAAATCCATGACGTTTAACAACACCTTGAAATCCTTTACCTTTCGAAAGACCAGTAATATTAACTAATTCATTTTCATGAAAAAAATTTAATTTTATTATATTTCCCGATTTTAGATTTCTTTTTAGAGGGAATTCAAATATTTTTTTTTTAGGTGTAGATTTAAATTTTTTAAAAAAAAATAACAATGGTTTATTTGTGTTTTTATATTTTTTTTCATCAAAACCTAATTGACAAGAATCGTATCCATCTTTTTCTTTAGTTTTTATTTGTAAAACAATACAAGGACCTGCTTCTATTATAGAACATGGAACATTAAATCCTGATTCATCATACATACTAGTCATACCAATATTTTTACCTATTATTCCTGACATAATAATTATACTTTTATTTCTACTTCAACACCACTAGCTAATTCTAATTTGATTAAAGCATCTACAGTATTAGGTCCAGCATTACATATTTCTAATAACCTTGTATAACTTGATAATTGAAATTGTTCACGAGATGTTTTATGAACATGAGGAGATCTTAAAACAGTATAAATTTTTTTTTTAGTTGGTAATGGTATTGGACCATTTACTTTTGCACCTGTTGAAATTACAAATTTTACTATTGTAAAAACAGATTTATCTAATAAATAATAATCATATGATTTTAATTTAATTTTGATTTTCATAATCAATTCATTTTTTGATTTAAAATAGGAGCTGGTTTATATTTATAAAATTCCATTGTAGAAGTGGCTCTTCCAGAAGATAATGTACGTAAAATAGTTACATATCCAAATAATTCTGATAAAGGAACAAGAGCTTTTATTATTTTTGAATTACTTCGATTTTCTTCCATACCTTGTATAATACCTCTTCTTCTATTTAGATCACCTACAATATTACCCATATTTTCTGGAGGAGTTAATACTTCTAATTTCATTATAGGTTCTAAAATAATAGGATTCGTCTTCTTTGCTGCATTTTTAAATCCAATTTTACTAGCTAATTCAAAAGATAATTGATCAGAATCTACAGAATGATATGAACCATCTATTAATATAATTCTTGCATTATTTATTTCATATCCAGATAAAGGGCCATTCTTCATAGCTTCTTTAAAAGCTTTTTCTATTGACGGGATATATTCTTTTGGAATATTTCCTCCTTTTACTTTATTTATAAACTCCAATCCTTGAGCCCCCTTTTTTCCAGGTTCTAATTTAAATAAAATATCAGCATATTTACCTCGTCCTCCAGTTTGTTTTTTATATATTTCTCTATGCTCAATAGAATTAGTTAATGCTTCTTTATATTCTACCTGAGGATTACCTTTATTAACTTTTACTTTAAATTCTCTTTCCATTCTATCTAAAATAATTTCTAAATGTAATTCTCCCATACCTGATATTATTGTTTGGCCAGTATATTTATCATTACGTACTATAAAAGTTGGATCTTCTTCTGATAATTTAGATAAAGCTAAACTCATTTTATCTATATCAGATTTAGATTTTGGTTCAATAGCTAATCCAATTACTGGATCAGGAAATGAGATATTTTCAAATATAATTGGATAATTTTCATCACATAAAGTATCTCCAGTTTTTATATCTTTAAATCCTACTGCAGCTCCTATATCTCCAGCTTCAATAAGATTTACAGGGTTTTGTTTATTAGCATGCATTTGATATATTCTTGATATACGTTCTTTATTTCCTGAACGAGAGTTAAAAATATATGTTCCAGACTTTAATTGGCCCGAGTAGACTCTAAAAAAAGCTAAACGACCTACAAAAGAATCAGTGGCTATTTTAAACGCTAAAGCAGAAAAAGGTTCCTTAGAATTATGTTTACGTATTTCTTCTTTTTCTGTTTTTGGATTTATACCTTTTGTTCCCTTTATATCAATTGGAGATGGTAAATATCTACAGATAGCATCTAACATTACTTGTACTCCTTTATTTTTAAAAGAGGATCCACAAATAATTGGAACAATATCAAGATTTATTGTAGATTTTTTTATAGATGATATAATATCATTTTCTGATATTTCATTAGGATTAGAAAAATATTTTCCCATTATATCATAATCATATTCAGATATAGTTTCTATCAAAAGATTTCTATATTTATTAGTTAATTCTAATAATCCTTCAGGAATAGTTCTTATATTATAGGATGTGCCATAGTTTTTTTCATCCCAAATTATAGCTTTTTTAGAAATAATATCTACAACTCCTTTAAAATTATCTTCTATACCAATAGGTATCTGTAATATCAAACAATTAGCACCTAAATTAGATTTAATTTGTTCACATACATTAAAAAAATCTGCTCCTTGTCTATCCATTTTATTTACAAAACCTATTCTAGGTACTTTATATTTATCTGCTTGTCTCCAAACTGTTTCTGATTGTGGTTCTACCCCATCTACTGCACTAAATAATGCTACCATACCATCTAAAACTCTTAAAGATCTTTCTACTTCTACCGTAAAATCAACATGACCTGGCGTATCAATAATGTTTATTTTATAAATGTTATTATTATATAACCATTCACATTTTGTAGCCGCAGAAGTTATTGTTATTCCTCTTTCTTGTTCTTGTTCCATCCAATCCATAGTAGCTGTTCCATCATGAACTTCACCTATTTTATGATTTATTCCAGTATAAAATAAAATACGTTCTGTAGTTGTAGTTTTTCCTGCATCAATATGTGCAGCTATACCTATATTTCTTGTATATTTTAAATTATTTTTCATACTTTTATAATTTAAAATGAGAAAATGCTTTATTAGCTTCAGCCATTTTATGAAGATTTTCACGTTTTTTAAACGCAGCTCCTTCTTTTTTAGAAGCAGATAAAATTTCTTCTGCTAATTTTTTATACATTTTTTTTTCATTTCTTTCACGTGCACAACTAATCAATAATTTCATAGCTTTAGTTAGCTTTACATAAGGTGGGATCTGTGTAGGTACTTGTATATTAGAACCTCCAATACGTTTACTTCTAACTTCTACATGAGGCATTACATTATCTAATGCTTCTTTCCAGATTTTTAAACCATTTTTTTTTGTTTTTTCTATTTCAGAAATACAATTATAAAATATCCTATAAGCTATAGTTTTTTTACCATCTTTCATTAAATGATTAACAAATCGCATTACTAAAGGATCTTGAAAGATAGGATCAGGTTGATAATTTTTTCTTTTTGATTTTAATTTTCTCATTTTTTTATTTTTTTAGAACACTTTGCTCCATATTTACTACGAGCTTTTTTTCTATCTTTAACTCCCGCAGTATCTAAGGCTCCACGTATTATATGATAACGAACACCTGGTAAATCTTTTACTCTTCCACCTCTTATTAAGACAATAGAATGTTCTTGAAGATTATGTCCTTCTCCTGGAATATATGCATTTACTTCCTTTCCATTTGTTAAACGAACTCTGGCTACTTTTCTCATTGCAGAATTAGGTTTTTTAGGAGTCGTTGTATATACCCTTGTACATACTCCTCTACGTTGAGGACAACAATTTAAAGCCATAGATTTACTTTTTTTTTTTATATTCTTTCTCCCTTTTCTTACAAGTTGTTGTATAGTTGGCATTTATTAATATATTTATAGTTATTTTATTAATGTTTTCACAAACATAATTTATATTTTTTATTAAATTTATCTATTCTACCAGTAGCATCTACATATTTAATATGTCCTGTATAAAAAGGATGAGAATAACTTGATATTTCCATTTTATATAATGGATATTCTTTACCATTTAAATTGATTTTATATTTTGTTTTAATAGTTGATTTACAAAAAAAACTTTTATTACTAGTCATATCTTTAAAGACAACAATTCTATAATTGTCAGGATGAATTTTTTTTCTCATAATTATAAAATATTACTAAAATAAAAATACTAAAAATTTATATAAAACCATTTAAAAATTCTTCAACATCTAAAACATATCAAATATAAAAAATGTTTTATATTATTTCATATGATTGGTTATAAAAAAATAAAATTATATATAGAAATATACTTAAGGCTGATTGTAAAAAAATTTTCTTTCTAAAGAAATTTGTAACAATCTTTTAAAAGAAGAGAGTATTAAATGGTATGATATTAGAATTTTATAATAAGGATATTAAATTTTATTCTAAATATATATTACTAAAAATTTATACGCTTATAAAGATTTATTAAAATCTATTGATTACAAAAAATGTAAGCAATATATTAAATAATGGTATTGTCTATATTGCAAATAAATAATTTATTAAAATGTATTTAAATTCAAATAAAAAAAAATTAATAATTAAAAATTATGGATTATCAGTATCTGATACTGGTAACTGTATAGTACAAATAGCTTTATTAACATTTAAAATAAAAAATATAACAAATCATCTTAAATCTAATAAGAAGGATTTTAATACAGAAAGATCTCTACAAATTTTAGTTTCTAAAAGAAAAAAGTTACTTAAATATATAGAAAAAAAAAATAAGACTCAATTATGAAATTGATTGAAAATTATTCCAATAATTAATATTTAATGATCCCAGAATTAATAAAAGAAAATCTTTTTTTAGAAGATGGACGTGCTTTAAGCATAGAAACTGGAGAATTAGCTTGTCAAGCTAATGGATCAGCTGTTGTTCGTATGGGAAATACTAGCTTATTAGCCACTGTAGTAATTTCAAAAGAATCCAAAGAGGATTTTAAATTTATACCTCTTACTATCGATTATAGAGAAAAATATTCAGCTGGAGGAAAAATTCCGGGTGGATATATAAAACGTGAAGGGAGGCCTTCTAATGAAGAAATATTAACTATGAGATTAGTAGATCGTTTATTACGTCCACTTTTTAAAGACAATTATTATAAGGAAATACAAATAATGATATCTTTGTTATCATATGATATAAATGTATTGCCTGATGGATTAGCTGGATTAGTGGCTTCTACTGCGGTTTCTCTATCAGAAATTTATTTTCAGGGGCCTGTATCAACAGTTCGTATAATACGAATTAATGATGCATTTATTATTAATCCTGGTATTGAAGAAATTAAAAAATCAGATTTAGATTTAATAGTAGGAGGTACTAATAATTATATTATTCTTGTAGAAGGAGAAATGAGAGAGATCTCTGAAATAGAGATGATGGAAGCAATAGTTAAAGCACATAAGTATATTCAATTACAAATTGAAGCTCAAATTAGTTTAATTACTAAAAATAAAAAATTATACAATTCAAGATTGTCTAATCTGTATAATTATTATTATAAATATATTAATTTTAATTTAAACGTTTTTTATATAAAAGAAAAAATCAAATTTTTATATTATGAAGATATTTATTATATCTATAAAAGTTGTTTATTTAAACAAAAACGTTCAAAACAAATTGATAATATTTTTAAAAAAATCAAATTTCATTTTTATAATGAAAGCATTGTAATTAATAATATTGAAATAGATATTATCTTTGATGAAATCAAAAAAGAAATAATAAAAAATCTTCTTTTTAAAGAAAATCTTCGTATAGATGGTAGATCATTAGATGATATTAGAAATATTTGGAGTAAAGTAGATTGTTTGCCTGGTGTACATGGATCTGCAATTTTTACAAGAGGAGAAACACAAGCATTATCTACAGTTACTTTAGGTTCATCATTAGATGTTAATAAAATTGATAATGCTATTTTGCGAGCTAAACAAAGATTTTACTTACATTATAATTTCCCTCCTTTTTCAACTGGAGAAATTAAATTAATAAAAGGAGTATCCAGACGGGAAATTGGACATGGAAATTTAGCTCAACGTGCTTTAAAAAATATAATACCTTTTGTAACTCCTTATACTATAAGAGTAGTATCAGATGTATTAGAATCAAATGGATCTTCTTCTATGGCTACTGTATGTGCTAGTACATTAGCATTAATGGATGCAGGGATTACTGTGAAAAGACCTGTTTCAGGAATCTCTATGGGGTTAATTATGAATTATTTAACAGGTGAAGCCATAATTCTTTCAGATATATTAGGAGATGAAGACTATATAGGGGATATGGATTTTAAAATGACAGGTACTGAATATGGTATTACAGCATGTCAAATGGATATTAAAATATCTGGAATTACTTATGATGTATTATCAAATACAATTTTTAAAGCCAAAAAAGGGTTATTATTTATAATAAAAAAGATGCTTACAACTTTAAGTTGTCCTAGAAAATCACTGAAGATTACAGCTCCTAAAATTTATACTTTTTATATACAAAAAAAATTGATAGGAGCTGTAATTGGTTCTGGAGGAAAAATAATACAAGAAATACAATTTTCTACAGAAACTAATATTAAAATAAAAGAAAAAAGTGGTTTAGGTGTAATTGAAATTTTAGGAAAAAATGAAACAAAACTAAAAATAGCAATTTTAAAAATAAAAAACATTACTTTTGTTCCTAAAGTCGGAAAAATTTATAAAGCTAAAGTTAAAAATAGAAAAAAATTTGGTGTTTTTGTTGAAATATCTAAATCTGTAGAAGGGTTATTACATATATCTGAAATTTCTTGGAAAAGATTAACTAAAGTAGAAAGTTTTATAAGAATAGGAGATATAATCTCTGTAAAATATTTGGGAAAAAATAAGAAATTTGTAAAAATTAAATTATCTCATAAAATGATTTTTTCTCGTAATTATAATTTTATTTTTAAATATATTTAAAATGAAAACTTCAAACCCTTTTTTAATATGAAAAAACAAAACCTTATAACTATTCCTAATGGTGAATCTGAGTATTTAGATAAATTTTTACTTGAAATAAGTAATATACCATTATTAAGTCAAGAAGAAGAATTTTTTTGGGCTAAATTAGCTCGATTAGGATCTATTTATAATTCTGAAATAGAATCAATATTCAAAAAAAAAAGTATAGTTATAGTAAAAATAAAAAAATTAACCGCAGTATTAATCAAAAAATTTTCTAAAAAGGGAATAAAAAAATACGCAATTGATAATTTAGTTAAAGCTAATTTAAGATTTGTAATTTCTGTAGCAAAACAATATCAAAATCAAGGATTAAGTTTCTCTGATTTAATTAATGAAGGAAATTTTGGTCTCATAAAAGGTATAAATCGTTTTGATGAAAGAAAAGGATTTAAATGTATTTCTTATTGTGTCTGGTGGATAAGACAATCTATATTACAAGCTATATCGGATAAAGCTCGTTGTGTACGTTATCCTACAAACAAACTAGCTTTTTATAATAAAGTTAATAAAACATATTCTAAATTAGAACAAAAACTTAAAATGCCTCCATCAATAAAATATATTAGTGACTATTTAAATGTAAGTGAAAAAGATGTTGAGGAAGCTCTGATAAATTCAATTAAACATACATCTTTAGATGCCCCTATTGGTGATGGAGATAATTCTAATTTATATGATGTGATAAAAATTTATGAATCACCTAAAACTGATCACTCTTTAGAAAAAGAATCTCTTCAACAAGATATAAAAATGTTATTAGAAACTCTTTCAGAAAGAGAATCTCAAATCATTACATTACATTATGGATTAGGATGTTTTTCTATGAATTTAGAAAAAATAGCATATCTATTAAGATTAACTAGAGAACGTTGCAGACAAATAGAAATGCATGCAATTAAAAGATTAAAAAAATCTTCTCGTAAAGAAATATTACTATCATACTTACATACATAATATATGATTGTATTACTTCTTGGTTATTTTAAAAATAATTTATATAAAATATATTTCGTTAATTTAAATATAAATCTAAATATAAATCTAAATATAAATCTAAATAGAAATCTAAATAGAAATCTAAATAATCTAAATAATAATTTAAATATAAATAATATAAATAATAATTTAAATCTAAATAATAAAAATAATAATCTAAATATAAATCTTATTTCAAATCTCTTAACAATCAATATTTTAAAGATTAATTATACTATAAATAAAATATAGTTTTTTTTTTAAATAGTTTTTTTTTTAAAAAAAACCAAATTTTTCTTTTATGAAAGAAATGACTTTTAGAGAAGTTATAGCTGCTGCTATGAGTGAAGAAATGAGAATAGATGAAACCATATATCTAATGGGAGAAGAAGTAGCAGAATATAATGGAGCATATAAAGCCTCTAAAGGAATGCTAAAAGAATTTGGTTCCAAAAGAATCATTGATACTCCAATATCTGAATTAGGATTTTCTGGTATAGGGATTGGATCAGCTCTGAATGGGTGTCGTCCTATTATTGAATTTATGACTTTTAATTTTTCATTAGTAGCTATGGATCAAATAATTAATAATGCTGCTAAAATAAGGCAAATGAGTGGAGGACAATGGAATCTTCCGATAGTTTTTAGAGGACCAACAGGTTTTGCCGGACAATTAGGTTCTACACATTCTCAATCTTTTGAAAGTTGGTATGCTAATTGTCCAGGTTTAAAAGTAGTTATTCCTTCTAATCCTTATGATGCCAAAGGTCTTTTAAAATCATCAATACGTGATAATGATGTAGTCATTTTTATGGAATCTGAACAAATGTATGGAGATAAAATGATTATTCCAATTGAAGAATATACTATACCATTAGGGGTAGCTAATGTAACAAAAAAAGGCAATGATGTAACAATCGTTACTTTTGGTAAAATAATAAAAATAGCTTTAGAGGTTGCTTTAGAACTTGAAAAAACAAATATAAGTGTAGAAATTCTAGATTTACGGACTATACGTCCGTTAGATTATAATACTATTATTAATTCTATAAAAAAAACCAATAGATTACTTTTATTAGAAGAATCTTGGCCATTTGCTGCTATTTCTTCTGAAATAGCTTATGTTATTCAACAAGAAGCTTTTGATTATTTAGATGCTCCAATTAAAAGAATAACAGTACAAGATACCCCTGCACCTTATGCTAATAATTTAATAAAAAATTGGTATCCTAATAAAAATGATATTATTTTATATATAAAAAAAATGTTATATATTTAAAAAAAATCATATTTATTTATTAATAAATATTTAAATAAATTAAAATATTTATAATTTATAATTAATGATTTACTTAAAAAAAAAATGTATTTATTTTTATTAAATAATAATTTGCCTTTATAAAATAAATTTTTTTCATACCAATGTGCTCTATGATAGAGATGGAACTGTTTAGTTTTTATATCTATTCCTAATTTTGGACTATAAATAGTGTAATAAGTTCTTCTTTTCTTCTTTCTAGATTTAGATTGTTTCCTTTTAGGGTGTGCCATTTTAATAGAATTAAAAAATTATTCTTACTTACTTAATATATATATTATTTTAATAATTTTTTAATTCTATTAAAAGCTTCAATAAGATTCTCTTTAGAATTAGCATATGATATCCTAAGGCCATTTTTATACCCAAAAGACTCTCCTGAAACTGTAGCTATATGACATTTATTAAGTAAATACATTGCAAAATCATTTGATGATTTAATATATGAATTATATTTTTTATCTTCTAATAAAGGAGAAATATCTAGAAAGATATAAAAAGCTCCTTCTGGAATTTTAAATTTAAATTGAGGAATATTATTTATAATATTGATTACTAAATCTCTTCGAAATTTAAATTCAGATATAAGATTACTTAATAATAATTTAGGATTATATGTTAATGCTATAATAGAAGCACGTTGTGCTATAGTATTTACACATGATGTGGTTTGACCTTGTATTTTATCACAAGCTTTAGCTATCCACTCTGGAGCTCCCATATATCCGACTCTCCAGCCGGTCATAGCGAATGATTTAGAAAGACCATTTAATGTAACTGTTTGATTATAAATTTCAGGAAAAGAAGCAATACTTATATGTTTTTTATCATAAATGATATACTCATATATTTCATCAGAAATAATAATAATCTTAGAATATTTAGATAATATATTTACTATATTTTTTAATTCTTTTTTAGAGTAAACACTTCCTGTAGGATTACATGGAGAATTAAATATAAATATTTTAGTTTTAGAACTAATTACAGTTTCTAATTGTTTAGAAGTAATTTTAAAATCATATTCTATTGTAGTTGGTATAATAATAGGTTTAGCTTGACAAAATTTTACCATTTCATAATAACTTACCCAATAAGGAGAAGGTATTATAACTTCATCATTTTTATTTAATAATGATAAAAATAAATTTATAATTGATTGTTTCACTCCATTACTTATGACTATTTGTGAGATATTATAATTAAGATTATTATCACGTTTAAATTTATTACATATTTTTTTTTTAAGATCTAAAATTCCTGATATAGGAGTATAATAATGATATCCTTCATCTATAGCTTTTTTAGCTGCATCTAAAATAAAAGATGGAGGATAAAAATTAGGTTCCCCTACACTTAAATTTATTACATTATATCCTAATTCTTTTAATTTTCTTGCTTTAGAAGTCATTTCTAATGTTTTAGAATATCCCATATTAAGAATCCTATCTGATAACATAATTTTATTTATTTAATATATATTGCAATATAATTTAATTTTCTTTGAAAGAAAGAATATTTAATAAATATTTTCCTGAATTAGATAAATCTATAATAAAAAAATTTATTAAATTATATAAAATTCATAAATTTTTTAATAAAAAAATAAATATTATTTCTAATAATAGTTTAAATTTTTTTTATGAAAGACATATTTTACATTCTTTATGTGTTTATAAAATTTGTTATTTTTTAAATAAATCAATTATTATTGATGTTGGTACTGGAGGTGGATTTCCTGGAATTCCTTTAGCTTTATTGTTTAATAAAACAAAATTTATATTAATTGATTCAATAGAGAAAAAAATTAAAATAATTAATTTAATAATTAAAGAATTACATTTAAAAAATGTGTCTGTAAAATGTACACGAATAGAAAATTTCCATAAGAAATGTAATTTTATTATAGGAAGAGCAGTTACAAAATTGCCAAATTTTATTAGATTAGTTAAAAAAAATTTTTTATTTAAAAATCAAATTAATAATGGTATTTTATATCTAAAAGGGGGGGAGTTTGAAAATGAAAAGAATAATCAGTATCTATATATAGATTATAATCTATATAATATTTTTAAAGAAAAATTTTTTTTTAAAAAAAAAATTATTTATATTCCTATTATTTAATAGAAAAAAATTATATGAAAAAACATAATTCTATTAAAAAAAGTAATGAGAATTATACTTCTAAAAATATAAAATTTTTAGATGGAATTGAGCATGTAAGATTAAGACCATCAATGTATATTGGAGATATTGGAATTAAAGGATTACATCATATGGTTTATGAGGTAATAAATAATTCAATAGATGAATCCTTATCTGGTTTTTGTGATAAAATCTATGTAACAATACATAAAGATAACTCAATTACTGTTTTAGATAATGGAAGAGGAATTCCAGTAGAATTACATGAAAAAGAAGGAATATCAGCTCTTGAATTAGTAATGACTAAAATAGGAGCAGGAGGAAAATTTGATAATAATTCTTATAAATTTTCTGGAGGTCTACATGGTGTAGGAATTTCTTGCGTAAATGCATTATCAAGTAAACTTATTGCTAAGATTTTTCGTAATGGAAAAATATATGTACAAAAATATTCGAGAGGAATACCAATTTCTAAACTAGAAATTATTGGTGATAGTAAAAATCAAAGAGGTACTCAAATAACTTTTAAAGCAGATAAATTGATATTTAAAAACATTTCATATAATTATTCTATTTTAAAAAATAAATTAAGAGAATTATCATTTCTTAATAAAGGATTATCAATTTCTTTATTAGATGAAAGAAAAATTTATAAAACTGGATTTTTTAAAAAAAATCATTTTTTTTCAAAAAAAGGTATAAAAGAATTTCTAATGTTTATAGAAAAAAATAAAGAATCTATAATAGAAAATTATAAATCTAAAAAATCTAGAATAAAAGATTTTTTTTATCTAAAAAAAAAGAAAAAAAAACTAAATTTAGAATTAGTAATGAGATATAATTCTTCTTATAAAGAAAAAATTTTTTCTTACGTTAATAATATTAAGACTTCTGAAGGAGGAACTCATATATCTGGATTTAAAAAAGCATTAACAAAAACTTTTAAAAAATATTTTTCTAAAAATAGAAGGTTTAAAAAATTAAAAATTTCGGGGGGATATTTTATAGAAGGTCTTACAGCAATATTAACAATAAAAATTATTAATCCTAAATTTGAGGGACAAACTAAGAACAAACTTGTAAATTATGAAATAATTGGTTTAGTTGAAAAGATTGTAAAAACAAAATTTAATTCTTTTCTTGAAAAAAATCCTTTATATCTAAAAAAGATTTTAAATAAAGTATTTTTATCTGCAAAAGCATGTCAAGCTTATAAGAGGGTTCGTGAATTAATTAAAACTTCAAAAAAAAAGAATTTACCTATCAAATTAGCAGATTGTTCTTCTAAAAACCCTAATTTATGTGAATTATATTTAGTAGAAGGTGATTCTGCAGGTGGAACAGCTAAACAGGGAAGAGAACGAAAATTTCAAGCTGTATTGCCATTAAGGGGTAAAATTTTAAATGTTGAAAAATCAATTAAAAATAAAATTTTTGAAAATGAGGAAATAAAAAATATTTTTTTAGCTTTAGGTGTGTTTTTTTTTAAAAAAAAAAATATAATAAAATTGAATATTAATAAAATACGTTATAAAAAAATAATAATTATGACAGATGCTGATATAGATGGAAGCCATATATCTACATTAGTATTAACTTTTTTCTTTAGATATATGAGAATTTTAATCGAAAAAGGATATATATATATAGCAACACCTCCTTTATTTTTAATAAAAAATTATAAAAAAAAAATTTATGCCTGGACTTCTAAAGAGAGAGAAAAAATTTTAAAATTAAATTCTTTCCTAAAAGGAATAAGTATTCAACGTTATAAAGGGTTAGGAGAAATGAATGCTGAACAATTATGGGAAACAACTATGAATCCTATAAGGAGAACTTTACGTAAAGTAACTATTCATAATATAAATATTGCCAATAAAATATTTTCTATGCTTATGGGAGAAAATGTTTTACCTAGAAAACAATTTATAGAAACAAATGCTCTTTTTGCTAAGATAGATAATTAATTATTCAAAGTAAGACTCGTTGTGTAATGGTAGCACAGCAGATTTTGGTTCTGTTAGTTGGGGTTCAAATCCCTACGGGTCTGCAAAATCAATTTTTTTTTAAAAATATGTCAATAAAAATTCGGCTACAAAGAAAAGGTAGAAAAAAAAAAGCTTTTTATACTATTGTAGTTTCTAACTCTTGTTCTCCTAGAAATGGAAAATTTCTAGAAAAAATTGGTTTTTATAATCCTAACACTAATCCATATACTATATCAATTAATGTTGATAAAGCAGTTAATTGGTTAATTAAAGGAGCACAACCTACATGTACTGTAAAATCTTTTTTTTTAAAAGAGGGAATTTATTATAAAAAATATCTTTTATCTGGAGTAAAAAAAGTAAATATTTCTAAATCAGAGATAGAGCAAAAATTAAAAGCTTGGAAAGAAAAAAAAATTATATTACATAATATTTAATTCAATTATATATGTATTATATTAAAATATATAAAAATAATTTTGATATAAATGGTAATGTTAATATTACTGGATCTAAAAGTGAATCAAATAGATTTTTGATATTAAAAGCATTATATCCTGATATAATTGAGTTAGAAAATATTTCAAATTCTGACGATACTTTTATCTTAAAAAAAGCTTTATTTTCTAAAAAAAAGTTAATTAACATAAAACATTCTGGAACTGCTATGCGATTTTTAACAGCATTTTTTTCTATAAAAGAAAATAGAGAAGTTATATTAACTGGATCATATAGAATGCAAGAAAGACCTATTTCTATTTTAGTAGAAACTATAAAAAAATTAGGAGGAAATATTTTTTATGAAAAAAAAAATGGATATCCTCCATTGAGAATAATAGGTAAAAAATTATTAGGGGGGGAAATTAATATAGATGCAAATATAAGTAGTCAATATATAAGTGCTCTTATGTTAATAGCATCAAAATTTGAAAATGGATTAAAAATATATTTATCAAATAAAATTACTTCTATCTCTTATATTAAGATGACATTGAAAGTTTTAAAAAAACTAGGAATAAATGTATTGTGGAATAAAAATATGATTTATATTAAAAACATAAAATTTAAAAAAAAAATTAAAATAATAATAGAATCTGATTGGAGTTCAGCTTCATATTATTATTCTTTAGTAGCTCTTTCTAAAACAGCTGATTTAAATTTAAAATTTTTTAATAAAAAAAATATTCAAGGTGATAGTATCATATCAAATATATATAAACATTTTTTTAATGTAAAAACTTTATTTAAGAATAATGAAATTCATTTAAAAAAATTAATAGATATTGATTTGAATTCAATAGATATTGATTTGAATTCAACTCCAGATATAGCACAAACTATAGTAGTAACTTGTACTGGATTAAAAATTAAATGTGTTTTAAGAGGATTAGAAACTCTAAAAATTAAAGAAACCGATAGATTAAATGCATTAAAAAATGAATTATCTAAATTAGGGGTAAAAAGTATTATAACTAATTCTAGTATAGAATTACTTCATTTTAATGAAATGAAAAAAAAAGAAATTTATATTTCTACTTATGATGATCATAGGATGGCAATGTCATTTTCTACATTAGGGATTATATATCCTATCTCAATATTAAATTATAATGTAGTATCTAAATCTTATCCTAATTTTTGGGTTGATTTAAAATCTCTAGGTTTTTTTTTTAAAAAAAACAAAATATAATAATTATGGCTTGGCCTTTTCGTCTATTGGTAAGGACATCAGATTTTCATTCTGAAAAGAGGGGTTCGATTCCCCTATGGGCTACTTAATGATAAATTAATATGGCAAATACTAAATCCGCCTTAAAACAAATACGTAAAAACAATTTAAAAAGATTACAAAATAAATTGTTTTTAAAATCTACTAAAACAGCAATAAAGAAATTAAAATTAGAATATAAAAAAAAAAAAGTTTTAAATGCTTTTCCTAAGATATTATCTATGATAGATAAATTAGCAAAAAAAAAAATTATTCATAAAAAGAAATCTAATAGAATTAAAAGTAAATTAGTAAAATTAATTAACTAGTTAAATTTTAAGTTATACTTTTTCAATTTCAAAGTTATTATCTCTATAATTAGAAAAAATATGAATTTAGCTATAGTAGGAGTAACAGGAATGGTAGGACGTGTTATTTTAAATATTTTAGAAGAAAGAAATATTTATATAAATAAATTATACCCTGTAGCTTCTAATAAATCAATTGGAAAAAATATTTTTTTTAGAAAAAAAAAATATAAAATTCTAAGTATAGAAGAAGTAATTTCTTTAAAACCTGATATAGCTATTTTTTCTGCTGGTGCAGAAATTTCAAAAAAATGGGCTATAAAATT
The DNA here is from genome assembly GCF_002243425.1 of Candidatus Karelsulcia muelleri. Lineage (GTDB taxonomy): Bacteria > Bacteroidota > Bacteroidia > Flavobacteriales > Blattabacteriaceae > Karelsulcia > Karelsulcia muelleri_E. Next base: position 171,665 of record NZ_CP021172.1, on the reverse strand, counting down.
TACAAATAGAGGAACTATATTAATAGATAATTCCTATGCCTGGCGTATGGATAAATATAAAAAACTTATAGTACCTGAAATAAATGGAAATATTATTAAAAAAAAAGATAAGATAATTGCAAATCCTAATTGTTCTACAATACAATTAGTTATGGTTTTACACCCATTACATAAAAAATATAAAATAAAACGTATAGTAATATCTACTTATCAATCGGTTACAGGATCAGGAAAAAAAGGATTAGATCAACTAATAAATGAGGAAAATTTTTTAAATTTTAAAAAAAATTATAATTTTCAAATAAATCAAAATGCTATTCCTCATTGTGATATCTTTGATTTTTCTGGTTATTCTAAAGAAGAATTAAAATTAATAAATGAAACAAAAAAAATTTTTAATGATAAAAATCTAAGAATTACCGCTACGACTGTACGTATTCCTGTAGTAGGTGGTCATTCTGAAAGTGTTAATTTAACATTCAAAAATGATTTTGAGATAAATGATTTACGTAAGATTTTATCAAATACAAATGGATTAATATTAATGGATAATATTAAAAATAATATATATCCTATGCCTATTCTTTGTGAAGGAAACGATAATGTATTTGTTGGAAGGATTAGAAGAGATATGTCTAAAACAAAATCTATAAACATGTGGATAGTTTCTGATAATTTACGTAAAGGATCTGCAACAAATGCAGTTCAAATATTAGAATATTTAATTCATAATAATTTTGTTTAAAATGTAAAACATTTTTATGAAAAAAAAAATTGCTATTCAAGGTAGAAAAGGTTGTTTTCATGAAATTGCTACTAAAAAACTTTTCTCTAAAATCGATTATGATATTATCGAATGTAAAACATTTAATGAATTAACACATTTTGTATCAAAATTTACAGCAGATCTAGGAGTTCTAGCAATAGAAAATTCTATTGCAGGTGTGTTAATATATAATTTTTTTTTAATAAAATTATATAATCTTAAAATAAGTAGAGAAATATATTTACCTATTAATCATAATTTATTAATACTAAAAAATAGTAATATTAAAAATATAAAAAAAATTATATCTCATCCTATGGCTATATTACAATGTAAAAATTATCTATCTAAATATAGAAATATAAAAATATCTGAATCTGTAGATACAGCAGAAGCAGCTTCTTTTATATTTAAAAATAAAAATTATTATATAGGAGCTATAGCTTCTTCAGAGGCTGCTACTGCGTATAATTTAAAAATTGTAGATAAAAATATACAAACTGTTAATAAAAATTTTACAAGGTTTCTTATTATCAAGAATAATCATAAATATAAAAAAATTTCTCTTTTTGAGAAAGCTTCTTTCTATTTTAGATTAAAAAATCTAATAGGAGAATTATCTAAATTATTAAATATAATATCATATTATGATATAAATATTACAAGTATTCAAACTTTTCCAATTAAAAAAAAACCATGGGAATATCTATTTTTTATAGATATAAAATTTTTTAATATTAATAATTATTTTTTTATGAAAAAAGAAATAAATAAAATCAATAATTATTTTTACGTAATAGGAGAATATAAAAATTAAATTTATTTGTATAAAATATAAAAAAATGAAAAATATAGAACAAAATTGGATAAATAGCTTTAAAAAGCCTCTGATTATATCAGGTCCATGTAGTGCAGAAACTGAAAATCAAGTACTAGAAACAGCTAAAAAATTAGATAAAAATTATATACAAGTTTTTAGAGCAGGAATATGGAAACCAAGAACTAGACCAAATTTTTTTGAAGGTATAGGCCAGATTGGTTTAAAATGGCTAAATAAAGTAAAAAAAGAAACAGGTCTTTTAACAGCAACAGAAGTTGCTAATTCCACTCATGTAGAACTAGCATTAAAATATAATATAGATATAATCTGGATTGGAGCTAGAAGTACAGTTAATCCATTTACTGTACAAGAAATATCAGAAGCATTAAAAAATACAAATAAAATTATATTAGTTAAAAATCCTATAAATCCTGATATTGATTTATGGATTGGAGCTTTAGAAAGATTAATTAATCAAGGAATTAAAAAGATAGGAGTTATCCATCGTGGTTTTTACACTTATAAAAGTATAAAATATCGTAATATACCTAATTGGGGATTAGCATTAAAATTTAAAAAATTATATCCAAATATACCTATGTTATGTGATCCATCACATATTTGTGGAAATAGAGAATGTTTATTTGAAGTAATTAAACAAGCAATGAGTTTTAAATATGAAGGATTCATAGTAGAAACACATTGTAATCCTGATAAAGCATTAAGTGATTCTCAACAACAAATAATACCGGAACAATTTTTAGAATTTTTAAAAAACGATTTGTTTAAAAAAAACAATTATAAAAATGAAATTGAATTAGAACATATAAGAGTTCTTATATCTGAATTAGATCAAAATTTGATATATTTATTATCTGAGAGAATGGAATCATCTGAAAAAGTAGCAATAATAAAAAAAATAAACAATTTATTAGTTTTTCAACCTAAAAGATGGAAATCTTTAATAGAAGAGTATAAAATATTAGGACATAAATTATGTTTATCAGAAAAATTTATAGAAAATATATTTAAAGAAATTCATAAAGAATCAATAAATATACAAAATAAAATTATTAATAATTAAATATAACATTCAATTATATCTCCAATTTTAAAATCATTATAATCTTTAATAATTATTCCACATTCATATCCTTTATTTACTTCTTTTACATCATCTTGAAATCTTTTTAAAGAATTTAATTCGCCAGTATAAATAACTACTCCGTCTCTAATTAAACGTATCTTAGAATTACGTATTATTTTTCCATTTATAATTAAACATCCTGCAATAGTTCCTATTTGCTTTCTTTTAAAGAAATTTATGATTTCAGCATTTCCTATTACAGTCACTTTTTTTACCTTTATATTCATTCCATATAATGCTTTTTTAAAGTCATTTATTATATCATATATTATATTGTATAATCTTATTTCTAAGTTATTTTTATTGGCAATAATTTTAGCCTTTAATGTGCATTTAACATTAAAACCAACAATAATTGCATTAGACGCTTTTGCTAATAAAACATCTGATTCTGTTATCAAACCAATGTTTTTATATATAATATTAATTATTCTAGTATCTGTAGATAATTTTTCTAATGAATCTGTTATAGCTTCTACTGATCCATACATATCTCCTTTAATTATTAATTTTAATTCTTTAAAATCTCCTATTGCTATACGTCTTCCTATTTCCTCTAATGTAATAGTTTTTTTAGAACGTATATTCTGTTCTTTTTTTAATTTACTCATTCTTGAGGCTAATTGTTTAGCTTCTTTTTCATTTTTAAAAACTTTAAATCTTTCACCAGAATTAGGAGCTCCATTTAATACTAAAATTTTGACAGGTTTTGAAGGTAATACTTTTTTAAGATTATTTCCTATTTCATCTAAAATAACTTTTACTTTTCCATGAAAAGTACCCGCTACTACATAATCTCCTAACTTTAAAGTTCCTCCTTGGATAAGTATTGTCCAACAATACCCTCGCCCTTTATCTAAAAAAGCTTCTATTACTGTTCCCACAGCAGGTTTATTAGGATTCGCTTTTAAATTTAAAATTTCTGCTTCTAAGAAAATTTTTTCTAATAATTTATCTATTCCTTTACCAAGTTTAGCAGATATCTCTTGAGATTGATATTTTCCACCCCATTCTTCTAATAAAAAATTCATATCAGATAATTGTCTTCGTATTTTATCAGGGTTTGAATTAATTTTATCAATTTTATTTAATGCAAATATTATAGGTACACCAGCTAATTGTGCATGGCTAATAGCTTCTTTAGTTTGAGGCATTACATCATCATCTGTAGCTATTACTATAACTACTATATCTGTTATTTTAGTTCCTCTAGCTCTCATAGAAGTAAATGCTTCATGACCTGGCGTATCTAAAAAAGTAATACTATTACCTTTTTTAAATTTAACATTATATGCTCCAACATGTTGTGTAATACCTCCACATTCTCCAGCTATAATATTAGTTTTTCTTATATAATCTAATAAAGAGGTTTTTCCATGATCTACGTGCCCCATGATAGTAACAACAGGAGATCTTGGTTTAAGATCTTTTTCAAAATCTTTTTCTCCTTGTATTGCTTTTTCTAAATCTGTACCAACAAATTCTACAGAATAACCAAATTCATCTGCCACTAAAGTTAAAGTTTCTGCATCTAATCGTTGATTACGAGTTACCATTATTCCTAATGAAATACAACTTTTTATAATTTTTATTGAACTAATATTCATCATTGATGCTAATTCATTAACAGTAGTAAATTCTAAAACTTTAATTATTTTTTTGTTTTCTGTTGATAGATCTGTTTTTCTAGATATAAATCTTTTTTTTTTTTTTTATTCATAATGTTTAAATTTACATATTTATATATGTATATATAATATTTTTTGTTTAAAATTAAACGTATTACCTATCAATTAAATTGATAATTTTTATTATTATTTTATATAAATAATCTATTTCCTCAAATGTATTATATATAGCAAAACTTATTCTTATAGTTCCAGGAATAGAAAAAAAATCCATTATAGGTTGTGCACAATGATTTCCAGTTCTTACTGCTACACCAAAATTATCTAATATTTTACCTACATCAAATGGATGTATTTTTTTTATATTAAATGATATAATACTAGAACGGTTTTTCTCTTCTCCATAGATCTTAATTCCTTCTATAGAAGTAAATAATTTTATTGCATAATTAATAATTTTATCTTCATAATTTTTAATATTTTTAATATTATATTTTTCTATAAATGCTATTGCATCTATTGTAGATATAATTCCTCCTATATTTGGAGTTCCGGCTTCAAATTTAAATGGTAAATTTGAATATGTTGTTTCTTCAAATGAAACTTTATCTATCATTTCACCACCATATTTATATGGTGGTATTAGATTTAAAATCTCCTCTTTTCCATAAAGAACTCCTATTCCAGTAGAGCCATACATTTTATGTATTGAAAATACATAAAAATCAGGATTAATATTTTGTATATTTATCGGAATATGAGATATAGCTTGTGAACCATCTATTAATACTAACGTATTATATTTTTTAGCTTCATAAATAATATCATTAATTGGGTTAATAACTCCTAATGCATTAGATACATGACTTAAAGATATTAATTTAGTTTTATTTGAAATAATAGATTTAAAATAATCTAATTTTAGATTTCCATCATAATCGATGGGGATTATTTTTAATAATGCTTTTTTTTTATTACAAAGAATTTGCCATGGTATTATATTAGAATGATGTTCAGAATATGGAATTATAATTTCATCTTTTTCTTTTATTAAAGAAGAAATACTATTAGCTATTAAATTAATACTTTCTGTTGCCCCACTTGTAAAAAGAATTTCATGTGAATATTTAGCATTTATAAAATTTTTTATTTTTATCCTACTATATTCCAATTTTTCAGTAGCTTTATTACTTAAATAATAAGCTCCTCTATGGACATTAGAATTTAGATTTGAATAATATTCTTTTATTGAGTTTATTACTTTATTAGGTTTTTGAGTAGTGGCTGCATTATCTAAATAAATTAATTTTTTCTTATTAAGAATAGAATTAAAAATAGCAAATTCCTTTCTTATATTTTTTATATCTATTTTAGATAACATCATAACATTTTTTACATTAAATTAATATAATTATTATCCAAATTATTAATAATAATTTTTTTTATTAAATATTTAATATTTTGTATATTTATTTTTTTTAGTATTTCTTTAGAAAAAAGAAATATAAGTATTGATTTTGCTACAGTTTTTATAACTCCTCTAGAACATAGATAAAAAATCTTATTTTTATCTATTTTACCTATAGTACATCCATGTGAACATTTAACATTATCTGTATAAATTTCTAATTCAGGTTTTGTATAAACAAATGCATTTTTATTAATTAAAATATTATTAGCTTTTTGTAAAGCATTTATATTATTTGCTTTTTTATGAATTTTAATTTTACCCCAAAAAAATACTTTTGATCTTCCGTATAAAATAGATTTATAAGTTTGATAACTTTCACAATTAGGATATAAATGATCTATTAATGTTTTATTATAAATTAATTTATTTAATGATTTTTTTCTTATGATTGTAAGTCCATTTAAATTAAATTTTGAATAATTTCCTAAATTAATTAATTTAAGATTATTAATTAATAATCTTCCTTCAAATGAAAAAGTACTTATACTACAAGTACTATTTTTTTTTTGTGTCAAAAAAGTTTTATCTCTTAAATAGAAAAAAGATAAATTATTATGAATTTTAATATAATCTATACTACTATTTTTTCTAGTATAAATTTCAGTAACTGAATTACTAAAACAAATTTTATTTGTTAATGATTCATGTATTTCTACAATTTTAGCTTTAGAATTATTTCCTATAATTATTAAATTTCTAGGATTTATGATTGAATAATCATAATTAATATTATATATATATATAATATATATATTTGGTTTAAAACAAATATTATCTGGTATAAAGATGTATGCGCCATCTTTTGAAAAGAAAAAATTAAATAAATTTAAAGTATCATTATTGGATATGGATTTACCATAATATTTTTCAATATTTGAATTACAATAATTTTTATTATTGATTATAATATCATTTATTGATAATAAATATTTTTTATTTTTTTTAAAAAAATTAAAAACATAAAAACCATTTATAAAAAATAAATACATTCCATTTTTATCTAAAATAAATTGATTGATTATATCATAATCTTCTGCTTCTTTAACAGGAAATAAATATTCATAATCAATTATTGATGATTTAATATTTGAATATTTTAATTCAAAATTTTTATTAAAAAGTTTTATTGATTTATTACGAATAATATTTATATAATAATTAATATTATTATTAATTTCTATTCTAGAATTAGAAGAAATTTTTTTTTTAAAATTCATTTAATTTTTCATTTTTGATCCAATCATAACCTTCTGATTCAATTTTTATTGCTAATTCTTTATTTCCAGATTTAACTAATTTACCTTTATATAAAATATGTACATAATCAGGAATTATATAATTTAACAATCTTTGATAATGAGTAATAATTAATATAGAATTATTCTTTTTTTTAAATTTATTAATTCCTCTAGCTATAGTACGAATAGCATCTATATCCAAGCCAGAATCCATTTCATCTAATATAGATAATTTGGGATTAATCATACACATTTGAAATATTTCATTACGTTTTTTTTCCCCCCCTGAAAATCCTTCATTTAAATATCTTGAAAGAAAAGTTCTATTGATTTTCAATAAATCAGATACCATTTTTACTTTTTGAAAAAATTCATTATAAGATATTTCTTTTTTTCCATTCGCTTTCCTTATAGAATTTATAGAAATTCTTATAAAATTCAGAATGGATATACCAGGTATTTCTATTGGATCTTGAAAAGAGAGAAAAATCCCTAAATGTGCTCTTTCTTCTGGAGGAAAAAAAATTAAATTTATATTTTCAAATATAATATTACCTTTATTTATTTTATAATCCTTTTTACCAGCTATTATAGAAGCTAATGTACTTTTACCAGATCCATTAGGTCCCATTATTACATGAATCTCTCCTTTATTAATTGTTAGATTAACACCTTTTAAGATTTGTTTTTTTTTTACTGAAACATATAAATTATTAATTTTTAACATTAAATTTAAATTTTTATTATTATCCTACTGAACCTTCTAATTTTATTTCTAATAATTTTCTTGCTTCTATTGCAAATTCCATAGGTAATCTATCTAAAATTTCTTTACTAAATCCAGTTACTATAAGTGAAATAGCTTTTTCTAAATTAATTCCACGTTGATTACAATAAAATATTTGATCTTCTCCTATTTTAGAGGTTGTTGCTTCATGTTCAACTTTAGATGAATTATTTTTTACTTTTAAGAAAGGAAAAGTATGTGCACTACATGTATTACCTATTAATAAAGAATCACACTGTGAAAAATTACGCGAATTAGTAGCTTTATAAGAAAGATTTACTAATCCTCTATAACTATTTTTAGAATATCCAGCTGATATACCTTTTGAAATAATAGTACTTTTAGTATTTTTTCCTAAATGAATCATTTTTGTACCAGTATCTGATTGTTGAAAATTTTTTGTAAAAGCTACTGAATAAAATTCTCCTATTGAATCATTACCTTTTAAAATACAAGATGGATATTTCCAAGTTATAGCTGATCCAGTTTCTATTTGAGTCCATGATATTTTAGATTTATTTTCACATAATCCTCTTTTAGTTACAAAATTTAAAACTCCTCCTATTCCATTTTTATCTCCAGGATACCAATTTTGTACAGTAGAATATTTAATTTCTGCACCTTCTAAAGCTATTAATTCAACAACAGCAGCATGTAATTGATTTTCTTTACGTTGAGGCGCAGTGCATCCTTCTAGATAACTAACATATGAATTTTTATCAGCAATTAAAAGTGTTCTTTCAAATTGACCTATTCCTGATTCATTTATACGAAAATATGTAGATAATTCTACAGGACAACGTACATTTTTGGGTATATAACAAAAAGATCCATCAGAAAAAACAGCTGAATTTAATGCTGAATAAAAATTATCTTTTATTGGAACTATTTTACCTATATATTTCTTTATAAGATCAGGATATTTCTTTATTGCCTTACTAATAGTACAAAATATTATTCCTTTTTCTGATAAAATTTTTTTAAAAGTTGTAGTAACAGAAACCGAATCCATAATTATGTCTAATGCAATCTTTGATTTTTTTAATTTTAAATTTAATTTCTTAAAAGTATCTAATAATTTATTATCGATTTCTTTTTTTAGAAATTTATTTTTTTTTATAGCAGAATAATAACTTATGTTATTAAAATAAGGAATTTTATATGATATATTACCCCATTTAGGATGAATCATGTTTTTCCATATTTTATATGATTTTAATCTTATTTTTAACATCCAATAAGGTTCATTTTTTTTTTTAGATATTTTAGTTATAATATCTTCATTAATTCCTTTTGGAATTTTTTCTGATTCTATCTTAGTATAAAATCCATATTTATAATCATAATTATTAAAATTATATATTATATTTTTTTTTTTACTCATTTTTAATAAATTTATTACAATAACATGTGCATATATATAATATGTAAATCATTTTTTTATGATCAATAAAAAATTTTATATAGAAAATTATGGTTGTCAAATGAATATCTCTGATAGTGAAATTGTATCTTCTATTTTAAATAATAAAGGATTCATTAAAACTGAAAATTTAAAAGAAGCTAATATAATATTAATTAATACATGTTCTATTCGAGATAAATCTGAGAATAAAATTCTTTTACGAATAAATCAAATAAAATTTTTTATAAAAAAAAATAATGAGATTTTAATTGGTCTATTAGGGTGTATGGCTTACAAATTTAAAAATATAAAAGAAAAAAAACTAATTAATTTAGTTGTAGGGCCTGACTCTTATAGAGAAATTCCAAATTTAATAAATAATTTTTTTAAAAAAAAAGGGGAATATATAAGTACTTCATTTTCTAAAACTGAAACTTATGCAGATATTTTTCCTAAAAGGGAAGAAAAAAAAATAACTGCATTTGTTACTATAATGCGGGGATGTGACAATATGTGTACTTTTTGTGTAGTTCCTTTTACAAGAGGTCGTGAAAAAAGTCGTGATCCATATAGTATTATAAAAGAATGTAAATTTTTATTTAAAAAAGGATATAAAGAAATAATACTTTTAGGTCAAAATGTAGATTCATATTTATGGTATGGAGGAGGATTAAAAAAAAATTTTAAAAGAAAAGAAATAAAAAATGAAGAAATAATAAATTTTTCTAAATTATTAGAATTAGTTGCTATTTCCGTACCTCTTATGAGAATACGTTTTTGTACTTCTAATCCTAATGACATGTCATTTAATGTTTTAAATGTAATTAAAAAATATATAAATATATGTAAACATATTCATTTACCAGTTCAATCAGGAAGTAATAGAATATTATCATTAATGAATAGAAAACATTCATGTGAAGATTACATTTTACTTATAAATAAAATTAAAAATATTATACCTAATTGTTCTCTATCTTGTGATATAATCACTGGATTTTGTAATGAAAATGAAAATGATCATAATGAAACACTTAATTTAATGAATTATGTAAAATATAACTTTTCATATATGTTTATCTATTCACATAGAATAGGTACTTATGCTTATAAAAAATTAATTGACAATGTCTCATTATCCACAAAAAAACGGCGACTAACAGAAATTATAAATTTACAAAAAACACATTCCTATTATAGGAATAGAAAATCGATTGGTAGTATTCAAGATATTTTAATCGAGGGAATTTCAACAAAAAATATTAATTTTTTTTATGGAAGAAATTATGTAAATGATATAGTAATTTTTACTAAAAATAATTATAAAATAGGAGATTTTATAAAAGTAAAAATTAATAATTTGACATCGGCTACTTTAGTAGGAGATTAGTTTAGTAGGAGAGGCTACTTTAGTAGGAGAGGCTACTTTAGTAGGAGAGGCTACTTTAGATATATCTATTTTATTATTAATATTTTTATACAAACGTCTAATTCTAGAATTTAGTTTTTAGTTGGTAATGGTAAATAATAAAATACAATTTTTTTTAGAAAAACTTACATTTATATTATCATTAATATTGATAATATTAATTATTATATCAAATATTATAATTAATTATAAATAAAATATATTAATATGGCAAATTTAAAAATTAAACCTTTATCAGATCGTGTAGTAATAGAACCCTCTCCAGCAGAAACTAAAACTTCTTCAGGTATAATTATACCTGATACAGCAAAAGAAAAACCTCAAGAGGGAATAGTAGTAGCAGTAGGATTAGGAAAAAAAAATGAACCTTTAACTGTAAAAACAGGTAATAAAGTATTATATGGTAAATATTCTGGAACAGAACTTAGATTAAATGGAAAAGATTATTTGATAATGCGTGAATCTGATATTCTTGCAATAATATAAGAATTTAATTGTATGGCAAAAAATATTCAATTTGATATTGAAGCTAGAGATAAATTAAAAAAAGGAGTAGATGCATTAGCTAATGCTGTTAAAGTAACTTTAGGACCAAAAGGAAGAAATGTCGTTTTACAAAAATCTTTTGGAGGCCCACAAGTTACTAAAGATGGTGTTTCAGTAGCTAAAGAAATAGAATTAGAAGATCCTATAGAAAATCTTGGAGCTCAAATGGTAAAAGAAGTAGCTTCTAAAACTAATGATATAGCAGGAGATGGAACTACTACTGCTACAGTACTTGCACAAGCTATAGTTCGTGAAGGATTAAAAAATGTAGCTGCTGGAGCTAATCCTATGGATTTAAAAAGAGGAATAGATAAAGCAGTAGAAGCTGTTGTAAATGATTTAAAAAAACAATCTAGAGAAGTAGGAGGAAGTAATGAAAAAATTAAGCAAGTAGCTTCAATATCTGCTAATAATGATGAAGCAATAGGGGAATTAATATCAGTTGCATTTGAAAAAGTAGGAAAAGAAGGGGTAATTACTGTTGAAGAAGCTAAAGGAATAGAAACTACTGTAGATGTTGTTGAAGGAATGCAATTTGATCGTGGATATCAATCTCCATATTTTGTAACTAATTCTGATAAAATGATTACAGAATTTGATAATCCATATATTTTACTTTCCGATAAAAAAATTTCTTCTATGAAAGATCTACTTCCTATTCTTGAACCCGTTGCTCAATCTGGAAAACCTTTATTAATTATATCTGAAGAAGTTGAAGGAGAAGCATTAGCAACTCTTGTTGTAAATAAAATTAGAGGTGCATTAAAAGTAGCAGCAGTAAAAGCTCCAGGTTTTGGAGATAGAAGAAAAGCTATGCTAGAAGATATAGCTATTCTTACTGGAGGAACTGTTATTTCTGAAGAAACAGGAAGTAAATTAGAAGATACTAAATTAAGCTTTTTAGGAAAAGCAGAAAGAGTAACTATAGATAAAGATAATACTACTATTGTAAATGGAAATGGAAATAAATCAGATATAGAATCACGTGTAAATCAAATAAAAGCTCAAATAGAAAAAACTACATCTGACTATGATAAAGAAAAACTTCAAGAAAGATTAGCTAAATTAGCTGGAGGAGTTGCTGTCCTATATGTAGGTGCAGCATCTGAAGTAGAAATGAAAGAAAAAAAAGATCGTGTAGATGATGCTTTACATGCCACAAGAGCAGCCGTTGAAGAAGGTATAGTTGCTGGAGGAGGAGTAGCCTTAGTTCGTGCAATAAAATCTTTAAATGGTCTTAAAGTAGATAATGTAGATCAAGATACAGGTATAAAAATTGTTAAACGTTCTTTACAAGAACCTTTACGTCAAATAGTTGCTAATGCTGGTGAAGAAGGTTCAGTAATAGTTGCTAAAGTTGCTGAAGGAAAAAATGAATTTGGTTACGATGCTAAATTAGGTGAATATAAAAATATGATTTCTGAAGGAATAATTGATCCAACAAAAGTAACACGTGTTGCATTAGAAAATGCAGCATCAGTTTCTGGAATGTTATTAACTACTGAGTGTGTAATTACAGAAATAAAAAAAGAAGAACCAGCTATGCCACAAATGCCTAATAGTGGTGGAGGAATGATGTAAATTTTTAACATAAAACCTATATGTTTAATTTAGTAGCTTTTATTTGTTTTATTTTACTTTCCTTTGCTTTATTTTGCTTTAGGCACCTGTATTGATTTTAAATGCTTGGCTTGACTTTTACTTACCTTTTATTCTTAAATTTAGATTCTATTTTATTTTAAATTATATTTTAGATTTTAAATCTACTTCAAGTATCTTAATTTTCGATTTTAAATCTACTTTTCTTAAAAAGGAAAATCTTCTAATTCATTATTTAATTCATTTATATTTGAATACTTTACTTTTTTTTTATCTGATTTTTCAAATTCATTTAGACTTGAGGGTTTTTCTTCAAATTCATATTCACTTATATTTGAAGATTTAAGTTTTCTTTTTTTTTCTATTTTCCAGCCTTGAGTAGAATTAAAATATTTTTCTGTTCCATTAGAGGAAATCCATTTTCTACCTTTTAAATTTAGAAAAACTTTTATTCTATCTCCTATTCCTATAGGATCTAATAATTTAACTTTTTCTTGAATAAATTCAATTATTAATTTTTGTGGATATTGCTCTTCTGTTAATAGAAGTATTTCTCTTTTTTTAAATCCATTTTTTAAATATTGAACATCAAATATTTTTTTAACTAATCCCTTTACCTTTATTTCCTTAGACTTAGATATCATAGTGTTTAAATTAAACATTATATTATAATATAATATAATTATTTATAAAAACAAAATTTATTCTAAACGAGCTACTTCACTTATCATATCATACGTCCAATTAGGATAAAATGTAAGTATTATTTCTACATTTTTAACATTTTTAATATTAAAAATTTTATTTTTTACTTTTAAAGGTAAAATTTCAGCTACAGGACAATTAGGGGTAGTAAGAGTCATTATTATTTTTATAAAAAAATTATTTGATATTCTTATATCATATATAAAACCTAATTCATAGATATTTACTGATATTTCTGGATCATGTATATCTTTTAATACAGATATTATTTCATAAATATATTTTTTTTTAAAAAAAGTCATATCAATTGATTATAAAAACATCATTGTAACTAAAAACAAAATTTTGGTAAAGAAATTAAATCTTAATAATAGAAGAGCATATTTTGACTATGAATTAATAAATAAATATAAATTTATAGCTGGTATAGAATTATTAGGAAGTGAGGTAAAATCAATAAAAAATAATAACGTTTCTTTAAACAATAGTTATTGTAAACTAATAAAAAATAATATTTATGTTTTTGATATGTATATATCAAATGATTTACTTGGAATAAATCCTAAAAGGGTTAAAAAACTTCTTCTTAAAAGAAAAGAAATTAATTTTATTTATAATAAAATAAATGAATTAAAATTAAATATAATTCCTACTAATATTTTTCTAAATGAGAGAGGATATATAAAATTAATTTTTTTTTTAGCTAAAAGTAAAAAAAATTATGATAAACGTCAATCAATAAAAAATAAAGACTCTGAAAGAGAAAAAAAAGATTTTTTAATTAAAAAGTATTGAAGTTAATATACTTATTTCATACAATGAGGTAGTTATAATATGCAGAATTATAAATAAAAATGCAACTATATTTAAATATAATGAATTGATTATATTTAATTTTTTAAGAATATAAAACTATTTAATTTGTAATTCTATAATTCAAAATAATTATTTAATTCGTTTTCTGAACCTATTAAAGTAGTTATAGGATTTTCTATTGATTTCTTTATTGAAAATAAAAAACCCACTGCTTCTTTACCATCTATGATTCTATGATCATAAGATAATGCTAAATACATAATTGGTCTAATTTCGATTTTTCCTAAAATGACTACCGGTCTTTCTACTATATTATGCATACCTAATATAGCACTTTGGGGCGGATTTATTATAGGAGTAGATAACATAGAACCAAAAATTCCCCCATTTGTTATTGTAAAAGTACCTCCAGTCATATCATCTATAGATATGGTTGAATTTTTTATACGATTAGATAAATCTTTTATAGTTTTTTCTATACCTCTAAAAGAAAGAGTATCTGCATTTCTAATAACTGGCACCATTAATCCTTTAGGTCCAGAAACTGCAATACTTACATCATAATAATTAAAATGAATTTGATTTTCCCTATCTATCATAGAATTAAGATTAGGATATTCTTTTAACGCCTTGATACAAGATTTTACAAAAAAAGGCATAAACCCTAAATTAACTCCATGTTTTTCTTTAAAAACATCTTTATATTTTTTTTTTAAAAACAAAATATTACTCATATCTACTTCATTAAAAGTAGTCAGCATAGCTGTTTCATTTTTTACTGAAACAAGTCTTTCTGATAATTTACGTCTAAGTTTAGATAATATTTTTACGTTAAAAGATCTATTAATTAAACTTTTAGTTCCCATAGGAGGAATTGCTTTAATAGCATCATGTTTTTTTTGGGGTATTTTATTATCTATTTTATATTGACTTAATATTTTTTTTGCTGATGGAGAAATCTTCTGTTTTGGTTCTTTCTTAAAAGAAGTATCTATTAAACAGAAGATTTCTCCTACTTTTAAAATGTCTCCTTTTTTAGCTTTTATAATTAAAATTCCACTTTCTTCTGCACGTATTTCTAAAGTTGCCTTATCTGAATCTATTTCTGCAATTACTTGATTTTTTTTTACAAAATCACCATCTTTAACTAACCAAGATGAGATTTCAACTTCTGTTATTGATTCTCCTGGAGAAGGAATTGTTATTTCTAATAACATTAATTTATGTATTAAAAACTTTATTTATTAATTTTAAATAGTTTTTTAAAAAAAAATTATTTCTTCCAATAGAAGGTGCTGAATTGTCAGGGGGGGATATCAGGATCCATGGAATTTTACTATATTTTCTAAACAAATAAGGCCATACTCCCATATTTTCTGGTTCTTCTTGTACCCAAATAATTTTTCTTTTGTTTGTATACTGTATAAGTATTTTTTCAAATAAATTATTTATTATTGGATATAATTGTTCAATTCTTATAATTGCAAGATTTTTTTTATTAAGAATTTTTCTTTTTTTAAAAATATCATAATAAATTTTTCCAGAGCAAAATACTAATGTATCTACATAATTTTTAATTACATATTTATCATCTATAAATTCTTCAAATTTTCCATTATAAAGTTCACTTAATAATGAAATACATTGAATGTTTCTCAATAAACTTTTTGGTGTAAATATTATTAATGGTTTTATAAAATAAAATTTTATTTGTCTTCTTAAAAGATGATAAAAATTTGATGGAGTACTACAATTACATATAAACATGTTATAGTTTGCACATAATTGTAAATATCTTTCAATTCTTGAAGAAGAATGTTCTGATCCTTGACCTTCATCACCATGAGGTAAAAGTAGAACTATCCCATTTTTTATTTTCCATTTAGTTTCTGCAGAAGATAAATATTGATCTATTATAATTTGAGCATTATTACTAAAATCACCAAATTGAGCTTCCCATAATGTTAAAGTATTTGTATTAAACATTGAATATCCATATTCAAAACCTAAAACTCCATATTCTGATAATAAAGAATTATAAACATATAATTGACCTTGTCCATTACGGATATTATTTAATAAATATATCTTTTCTTCAAATTCTGAAATAATGACAATATGTCTATGAGCAAAAGTTCCTCTTTCTACATCTTCTCCAGATAATCTAATATTATAACCTTCATATAATAAAGACCCATATGCAAGTAATTCAGCTATACCCCAATCTACAGTTTCTTTTTTTAAAAGTTTTTTTTTTTTTATTTTTAAAAATTTGACAGTTTTATTATAAATTTTTTTATTCTTAGGAACATTATAAATTTTATTACCTATTTTTAATAATATATTTTTCTTAAAAGTAGTTTTCACTTCATTAATTAATACTTTATAATTAGCAGAATTTAATTCTTCTTTAGAAATGAGAAAATTATCTAACTTAGTTTTTATTTCAAATTTAGATTTAATCAATCCATTATTGAGATAATTTTTATATTTTTTTTCATAAAATTTAATTTTATTTTTATAAATTAATTTATTTTTTTTAAGTTTGTTTTTATATATAAAATATATATTTTTATTATTATCAATAATTTTATAAAAATTTGATTGAGTAAAACGGGGGTCATCTCCTTCATTATGTCCATATTTTCTATAACCTAATAAATCTACAAATACATCTTGATTATATGACATACGAAAATCTATAGCAAAACGAATAGAATAAATAACTGATTCTACATCATCTGAATTAACATGTATAACTGGAGAAAGAATAACTTTAGCTAAATCTGTACAATAAATACTTGAACGAGAATCTGAGCAATTTGTAGTAAATCCAATTTGATTATTTACTATAATATGTATAGTTCCACCAGTCTTATACCCTTCAAGTAATGACATTTGTATAACTTCATATACTATTCCTTGAGCAGAAAAAGCTGCATCTCCATGTATAAGTATGGGAATAACTTTATTCAAGTTACAATTATAATCATTATCAATTTTAGCACGAACAATTCCTTCTACAATAGGATATACAGATTCTAAATGAGATGAATTAGGAACATTCATAATATGAATTTCTCTTCCTATTTTATTTTTTATATAAATGTTATCTCCTAAATGATATTTAACATCTCCTAAAAATTTTTTTTCAATATATTCTTTTCCAAAAAATTCACTAAAAATTTTTTTACAATTTTTTTTTAGTATATTACATAATATATTTAAACGTCCTCTATGTGACATACCTATAACAAAATCTTTGATAGAATAATTAATCGAAGAATATTCTATTATATAATTTATCGCTGGTAAAATAGATTCATTACCTTCTATTGAAAATCTTTTTTGTCCAACAAATTTAGTATGAATAAATTTTTCAAACTTTGTTGCTTGATTTATATTTATTAATATTTTAAATTTCTCATTATTATATAATATATTATTATTATTAATCCAGTTATTAATCCAATTTATTTGTTCTGGGTTATATAAATACATATATTCTAATCCAATTGATTCACAATATTTTTTTTTTAAAAAAAAAATTATCTCTCTAAGAGTAGATGGAGGCAATCCTATTTCTTTTGAAGAAACAAAAATCTGATCAAGATCCTCTTTCTCAAGAAAAAAATTGTTTATATTTAATGTCGGATAATATCTTTTTTCAGATATAGGATTTATTTTAGCAAATAAATGACCTTCTTTTTTATAAAAATTAATTAATTTTAAAACATTAATTTCTTTAAAAGTATCTATTGATTTTTTTATAAACTTACAAAAGTAATTATATTTTTCTTTATAGAAATCAAATCCTTGAAAAAAAGCACGCCAACTATGTTCTATTGAATCTGGATCTTCTAAGTATTTTTTATATAAAATTTCTATTTGTTGGTGATTGATTGTGTTTAGGAAAGAATATCTATCCATAGATCATATATTTTAATCCACTACTATGGTAGTGTGAAGAGGGATTGAACCTCAATTCTTCGGGTTATGAATCCGACGCTCTAACCAAATAAGCTATCACACCAACGTATATATATTATAAATAAATTAATAAAATTTAACATGCGAAACAAAAAAAAAAATTCATTTTTAATGAATTCTTCAACAGAATTATTATATAATTATATAACTGCACCTGTAAAATTGTCTGAATGGTTTGCTGACAATGTTATTTCTATTGGAAATAGATATATTTTTACTTGGTATAATTATGATGAAACATGTTTTTTAATAAAAAAAAAACCATATCAATATGTAAGATACAAATGGGAACAAGATGTTGATAACAAATATTATTTTGAATTTTTTATTAAAAAAAATAATCTAACAAAAAATGTTTATCTTAAAATAACAGATTTTGCTATCAAATCTGAAATAAAAAAATCTAAAATGTGGTGGAAAAATAGAATAAAAAAATTAAAAAATATAACAAAAGTTTAGATTTTTAAATACTCACGTGGTGAAATTGGTATACACGCTATCTTGAGGTGGTAGTATCTTTTATTAAGATTTGCTGGTTCAAATCCAGTCGTGAGTACTAATAACTAATAATTCTTTATGTATTTTGACTTAATTATAATTGGAAGTGGTCCTGGAGGTTATGTAGCTGCAATACGTGCAGCACAATTAGGATTAAAAATTGCTATTGTAGAAAAAGAAAATCTTGGAGGTGTATGTCTTAATTGGGGGTGTATACCTACAAAATCATTATTAAAAAGTGCAACTATTTTTAATAGTTTTAAAAAAGCTTCAAAATATGGAATGATTACTAATAATCTAAAATTAGATTTTAAAAAAATCATTTTACGTAGTCGTTATCTATCAGATAGTATGAATAAAGGAGTTTTATTTTTAATGAAAAAAAATAAGATAAAAATCTTATATGGTGAAGCTAAAATTTGTAAAAACAAAATAGTTTATGTTATAGATAAATATGGGAATAAAAAAAAATATAATGCTTTAAATATAATTATTGCCACAGGAGCTAAATATCAAATTTTGAATACAGTAAAAAAAAATAAATTATCAACCATCATTGGTTATCGTGAAGCAATGTTATTAAAATATATACCTAAAAATATATTAATTATAGGATCTGGAGCTATTGGTTTAGAATTTGCTTATTTTTATAATAGTATAGGATCTAAAATATTTATAATAGAAAAAAGGCCTTATGTTTTACCATTTTCAGATATAGATATTTCTATACAATTGGAAAATTCGTTTAAAAAATATGGAATAATAATATTAAAATCTTCAATAATTAAAAGTATTGAATATTTAGATTATATTAAATGCACAAAAGTTATTATAAAAACTAACAAAAATATTAATAAAATACTATATGTAGATATTATTATTTCTGCTATTGGTATTTGTCCAAATACTGAAAATTTAGGGTTAGAAGAAATAGGAATTACTTTAAATAGTACTAAACATATTTGTGTAGATAAATATTATTCAACAAATGTAAAAGGATATTATGCTATAGGAGATGTAATCCCTAGTATATCTTTAGCTCATGTTGCTTCTTATGAAGGAATAATTTGTGTAGAAAAAATTACTGGATTAACCCCCCCCCCATTAGATTATAATAATGTTCCTATGTGTATTTATTCTAATCCTGAAATTTCATATTTAGGTTTTTCTGAAAAAGAAGCTATCAATAAAGGATATAAATTAAAAATAGGTAAATTTCCATTTACTGCTTTAGGTAAAGCAAAACTAAATGATAGTACAGATGGATTTATTAAAGTTATTATTGATGATAATTCTGGAGAATTGTTAGGATGTCATATGATAGGTTCTGGAGTGACAGAACTAATTTCTGAAATTGGAGTAGCTCGTCAATTAGAAACAACGTCATTTGAATTTTTTAAATGTATTCATCCACATCCTACAATTAGTGAATCTATTGTTGAAGCAATAACTAATGCTTATAATAAATGTATTCATATTTAACATGTTAAATAAATTTACAGATTTTATAAAACTTTATTGTAAAAGTGGTGATGGTGGGGCTGGAATAATACATTTTAGAAAAGAAAAATTTGGTCCGGATGGAGGAGATGGAGGAAAAGGAGGAAATCTTCTAATTAGAGGAAATAATAAATTATTTACAATTTCTCATTTAAAATATAAAAAACATATTATAGCTGAAAATGGTAAAAATGGTGGTAGAAATAGAATAACTGGTTCTAATGGAAAAGATTCTATAATAGAAGTACCAATAGGTAGTATTGTTAAAGATATATATAATAATATAATTATTGAAATACTAAATAATAATGAAGAAAAAATATTATTGTTTGGAGGAAAAGGAGGAAAGGGAAATTGTCATTTTAAAAATTCTTTATGTAAAACTCCTTTTTTTTCTGAAAAAGGTGAATCTGGAAAAGAATTGATTTTTGTTTTAGAATTAAAACTTTTAGCTGATGTCGGGTTAATTGGATTACCAAATTCCGGAAAATCCACTTTAATATCTATGATTACATCATCTAAACCAAAAATCGATAATTATCCATTTACTACATTAAATCCTAATATTGGAGTTCTTAATTATAAAAATTTTAAAAAAATTGTAATAGCAGATATTCCTGGAATAATAAAAGGTGCTTCAAAAGGTAAAGGGTTAGGATTTGAATTTCTTAAACATATTCAACGTAATAAAATAATTTTTTTAATTATTTCTGCAGAAGTTATTTATTATAAAAAAAATTATAATATAATTATAAATGAATTAAATTTTTTTGATAAAAAAATTTTAAAAAAAAAACGTTTGTTAGTAATTTCTAAATCTGATCTTTTAGATCAAGAATTAAAATATGAAATAATAAAAGAATTACCAAAATTTGAAAAATATATATTCATATCTTCTTTTTCTAAAGAAGGGTTATATGAATTAATATATTATATATGTAATATTCTTTCATAAATTGATGAATAAAATATTTTATACCATATTTTACAAGAAATATTTGCTTGTAAATAAAGCATATTAATTCCATTATTAATAATGGATCCTTTTTTTTTTCCTATTTTCAGAAATAAAGTTTCTTTAGGATTATAAACTAAATCATATAGATAATATTGATTTGAAATCTTCATATAAGGTATATTAGGACAAATATTAAGATTTGGATATGTTCCTAATGGCGTACAATTAATAATTGTGTTATAATTATTAATTATATTAATAGAAATATCTGAATAAAATATACAATATTTTGTATATTGGTTTCTTGAAGCCACTATATATTTAATTCCTAGTTTGTTTAAAACAAAAATAATAGATTGTGATACTCCTCCATTACCTAATAATAAAGCATTATTAATATATGATTTACGTTTAAATTTAAATGAATTCTCAAATCCATATATATCTGTATTATAACCTATAGTAATTTTACTTAAAATTTTAACAGTATTAATGGATTCTAATTTAATTAAATTAATATTGATTAAATCAATATAATTAATTATTTTTTTTTTATATGGTATAGTAATATTTAATCCTTTAATTTTTTTTTTTATATCTATAAATAGATTTATTAATCTAATTAATTTAATATCAAAAATTGTATAAAAAGTATTTTTAATATTTTTTATATTAAATTTTTTTAAAAAAAAAAATTGAGAAAAAGAATAACTAATATTTTTACCTACTAAACCATAAATTTGAATCATCTGAAAAGCTTTAAGAATTTTTAGAAATTAAAAATTCTCTATACTTAGCTTTTGTTAAAATTTTTCTTTTTCTTTCAGAAGGTTTTATATATTGTTGACGTTCACGTAATTTTCTTATTATACGAGCTTTATCAAATTTTTGTTTACATTTTTTTAATACTCTATCTAGAGATTCTCCTTCTTTTACATAAGTAATTAATTTCATAATTATTTTTTTTAAAAAAAATACTTAACCATATAAATAATGGTTTTACTACTATGTGATCATATGGTATAAGACCCCAATAACGCGAATCTAATGAATTATTATCTCCTAACATAAAATAATAATTTTTAAATATTGTACCTTATTTTTAATGAACTATTTTCAGATTTAGTAATTAAATATTTCTATTTAAATAATAGGACCATAATTATCACGATTCCATCATTTGTTTTCTGGATAAATATTATTTTAAATTTTTTGGTAAAATATATTTTTTTCTTATTCCTATCTTTTTTAAAAAAATAATAATTATAAAAGGTTGTATTATATATATATTTATAATAGAAGTAAAGATAATAGAAGATAATAGAAAAAAATATTATAGGAATAATATAGACCAATATTTTCATTAAAATAATGAGATTATATATCGGAATAACAGCTTCAAAAAGTTTTCTTACAGTTTTTAAATTATAAGTACCTATAATATATAATTAAATTACATCCTTCATAGAAAAGAATCCAAATTTCTTATATAACCATTCAGCTGCTATTACAGAACCTAACGCAAATCCTGTTCTATTATTAGCAATATGTTTTATTTCGATACTATCAATATCTGATTCATATAATACAGAA
The DNA here is from genome assembly GCF_002243425.1 of Candidatus Karelsulcia muelleri. Lineage (GTDB taxonomy): Bacteria > Bacteroidota > Bacteroidia > Flavobacteriales > Blattabacteriaceae > Karelsulcia > Karelsulcia muelleri_E. The sequence goes on along the minus strand of NZ_CP021172.1, from coordinate 148,769 downwards.
TGTATTCCTATTATATTTTTTATACGTTTGGAATATATATATATATATCTTTTCTTTTCTTTTAAAGAAACTAACCCCCAATTATCACAATAATTTTCTAAAATTATATCTTTTGCTAAAGCAATAGCAGTTCCACTTGGAGTATCTAATTTCTTTTTATGATGTATTTCTTTTATACTTACTTTGTAATCTAAATTAGATTTATACATTATTTTAGCTATATTTTTATTAATAGAAAATAATATATTTACTCCAATACTAAAATTGGGAGAATAAATAAATGACCCATTATATTTCTTACATGTGTTTTTTATAAAAAAAAAATCACTATCCCAACCAGTAGTTCCACTAACTATAGGTATATTATTTTCAATACAAATAATTAGATTTGAAACAGCAAATTTAGGAGAACTAAATTCTATGATCATTTCTATATTAGAATTTTTTAATTCTTTATAAGAAGGGGTTTTATTTGTAATAAATAATTTTTTATGTCCTCGACATATAGCTTGTCTTTCTATAGATTGTCCCATCTTTCCATATCCTATTAATCCAATATTCATCTATTAAGTAATAAATTTTTTTTTAAAAAAATATCTATTTCTCCATTCAATACTGATTCTATATCTGATGTCTCATATCCAGTTCTTAAATCTTTAACTAATTTATAAGGATGCATAATATAATTTCTTATTTGAGAACTCCATTCTATTTTTAACTTATTACAAGTTGTGTTTTTACTTTTTTTTTCTATGTAAAATAAACGAGATTTAAGTAATTTTAGTGCTTTAATTTTATTATTAAATTGTGATTTTGTTTCAGAATTCTCAATAATTATATTAGTAGGATGATGATGCAATCTAACTCCAGATTCAACTTTATTGACATTTTGCCCTCCAGATCCTCTGGATCTAAAAGTATTCCATGAAATATCTGAAGTATTTATTTTGATGTTGATATCATCATCAATTAATGGATATATATATACAGAAGCAAATGATGTATGTCTTTTTGAATTATCAAATGGAGAGATTCTTACTAATCTATGAACTCCATTTTCTCCTTTTAAGTATCCAAAAGTAGATAATCCTTTTACTATAAAAGTAATAGATCTTAATCCAATTATGTCTCCTTGTAAACTATTTATTTTTTTAATTTTAAAATTATGTTTTTCTGCCCACATAATATACATTCTATATAACATTGATGCCCAATCACAACTTTCTGTTCCTCCAGCTCCTGCTGAAATTTGTAAAACAGCATTTAAATTATCTTCTTTTCCGAAGAAAAATTTTGTAAATTCAATTTTTGAAAAAAATTTTTCTATTTTATTATAAATAAAATCTATTTCTAATTCTGTTACTTCTCCATAAGGAAAAAATTCTAATAAAATTTTTAATTCATTTAATAATACTTTTATAGAATAAAAATAATTTAATATTTGTTTTTTTTTAAAAAAAAACTTCATTAAAGTATTTGATTTTTTTATTTTTTTCCAAAAATTATGTGATTCTTTTTCTAATCTCGATAGAGATTTTTGTTCTATATTTAAATAATAATAGATTTCTTTTAATTTAATTGATATTTTATCTATTTTAGATTTTGTTACCATTTTGTTACCATTTTGTTACGATTACCAAATAAATACAAAATCAAATTTATTTTTTTTTTAAATAAAAATTATTTATATTATAGTATAATAGCCTTTAAACAAGTTTAAAATGAAAAATATTAATCTTTATGGCATTGGTATAGCTTTAGTAACTCCTTTTAATCAAAAAGGAGAAATAGATTTTATTTCTCTTGAAAAGATAGTCTCCTATGTCATAAATGAAGGTGTTCAATATTTAGTATTATTAGGAACTACTGGTGAAACTCCTACATTAAAGTTAAAAGAAAAGATTGATATTATTAATTGTGTTAAAAATATTTCTCAAAATAGGATTCCAATTGTATTGGGAATGGGGAGTAATAATACTGAAGACGTTTTATTAACTTTAAAACTAATTAAATTAGATAATTTTGAGGCTATTTTATCTGTATGTCCTTATTATAATAAACCTTCTCAAGAAGGAATTTATAATCATTTTAAAACTATATCTGAAAATACAGAGATGAAAATTATAATTTACAATGTTCCACATAGAACTGGAACTAATATTAATTTAGATACTATTAATAGATTAATTAATAACAGAGATAATATTATTGGAATAAAAGAAGCTTCAGGTAATATTATCCAATCATATAATTTTATAAAACATAAAATCAAAAAAGATTTTCTAGTTTTTTCTGGAGATGATACAATAGGATTACCTATAGTTCTAGGGGGGGGAGATGGAATAATCTCTGTAATTGGACAAGCTTTTCCAAAAGAATTAGATTTTATCTATAAATTTGCTTCTAAAAAGAAAGTGAATAAAGCATATAAATTATATTATAAAATCTTTAAAATTTTAAATTTAGTTTTTAAAGAAGGGAATCCTTCTGGAATTAAAACTTTATTAAAAATAAAAGGCTTATGTAATAAATATGTTAGGTTACCTTTATTAAAAGGTAGTAAAACTTTAGAAAAAAAATTATATATTGAATATAATAATATGTTAAAATATAATGAAAACAAATTATATAATAATATGTTAAAAACACAATATAACACAATAAAAACACAATATAATGAAAACAAATATAATTAAATATATTATATTAATAATAATTATTAATATAACTGATTTTTTATCAGGTAAATCATATTGTAATTATTATAATAATTATAATAATAAGATTAAAATGTATTCTTTAGATAGGGAAAGAAATCATAAATCTATTATGAATAATTCTCTTATTATAGAGAATAAACCGATGAAAAAACCGATAGTGAAGAAAAAACCTATGAAAAAACCTATTCTGAATAATAATTTTAAGAGAATTGATATAAATCATCATATAAAGAAAAAAGAATATCATCATGTAAATAAAATTAAGATCTCTCTTAAAAAGAGAATATATAATTTTTTTTATAAAAGAAAAAATTATGCGCTAATAAAATGTTTTTTTTTAAAAAAAAACAATTCATAATAATGAATCATACTATGATAAATCTATCAGGATAAATCAGGCTGAGTATCTTTTTAAAAAAAAAGATTATAAAAAAGCTTTAATTAATAATATAAAATCTTTTTTTAAGAAAGAATTATATTATAATTACTTTATTATATAATAATATTTCATAACAATGAATTTAAAAAAATATAAAAAAATACTTTTTTATACTTTTAGTTTGGATTTAAAAAAAATTTCCAATTTCGGAAAAAGTATTTATTCTGTAATAAATATTCTGTCAAAACGTTCAGATCATCTAGATATTTATTTAAAGTTATTATTAAATATGAAATTTAAATTATTCGTTGATGAAAATTCTGATGAAGAAGAAGAGGATAAATTTGAAGAATTTGTTACCAATAAAGGAAAAATTAAACTATCTAAAACATTTGAAAAAATCTCAAAACCTACATCTATTGCTATAATAGAATATTTAAAAAATGAATTATATTTTATATCTTTAAAAAAAATAATATATAAAAATTTTTTTATAAAGGTTTATATAAATAAACTTCTTAAGAAGCTTCTAAAGAAGCTTCTTAAGAAAGAGAAAAAGGAATTTAAAAAAAAAAATAAAAACTTATATAAGAGTAATTCTATTGAATTTAGAAAATTATATAAAAAAAATTATAAAAACAAAAAACTGTTTTTTAAAAAACAACTAATTTTCGATAAAATATATTATAAAAATATAATTTGACATTTTTATTTAGAAGAAATTTTAAAATTCAATACTGATTTTATTCTTTTTTTAAATTTAGAAAAAAAAATAATACATTTAAATATACCTAAATCTTTTATTTTTTTCTTTTTTAGAAAAATAGATTTTTTTTCTAATTCAATAAATTTTGATGATAAAAAATTTGATATATTTTTACTTGTTATTGATCCCAATAATTGACAATTATTTTTTTTAAAAAAAAATTGTTTTTTGATTTTTTTGATTTTATTTATTATTTCTTTTTTTTCATTTTTTAATGAAGTTAATTTTTTTATAACTGAATTATTTGAAAAAATGGCATATCCTTTAGGGAATAGAAAATTTCTAGCATAACCAGGTTTAACATTTACTTGATCATATTTATTCCCTAAATTTAAAATCTTCTTCTTAAGAATTATATTCATATTATCTTAATCCATCTGTTAAATATGGTAATAAACCTATATGTTTACATTTTTTTATTGCTCTTTTTAACTTTTTTTGAAATTTTTTAGAAGTTCCTGTAATTCTTCTAGGAAGAATTTCTCCTCTTTCATTAAGAAATTTCATTAAAAATGATGGGTTTTTAAAATCTATATATTTTATATTATTTTTTTTAAAAAAACAATATTTGTTTTCTGGTTTTGTTTCTATTTCAAGAGGTGTTAAATACCTTATTTCAGGTTCATAAAAATTTTTTACTTTTTTCTCTTTATAAGATTCAATCTTTATTGGAGATGGCATTTCAATATATTGCAACGTACCTATTTTAGGTGTATATATTTTTTTTTTTACTTTAACTTTAGTAGTTCCTACTTTATGTGCTTTAGGTAGTTTACCTTTTATTTTCTCTACTTTAGTGTTTTTTTTAAGTTTATTTTTCATAATTGTTTATTTAAAACACATCTTTTTTAGAAAATTTATAATATGAAAATGCCTCATTTTCTATTTTAACAGTTAAAAACCTAATGATTTTTTCATCACGTTTTAATTTTAAATCTAAATTGTAGATTAATTTAGGATTTGCTGAATAGTAAAATATATTATAACAGCCATATTTTTTTTTTTTTATAGGATATGCTAATTTTTTAAACCCCCAATGTTCTTCAAACATTAAATTTGCTTTATTTATTATTAAATAATTTATGTATTCAAGTGTAGTTAATTTAATTTTTTCTGAAGAAAGAACAGGGGTTATTATTAAAACAGTTTCATATTTCATTTTTTTTAAAATTAAATTTTTTGTGGAGCTGACGGGATTCGAACCCGTGTCCAAACAGGTAATATTATAAGTTTTCTACATATTTATCTTATCAAATTAAAATTAATTCTAAGTTTAGAGATAAGAATCTATTACTTAGAATCTAGTTCTTCTAACTTTCTTAGAAAGATTTAGAACCTCAATCTTTCCTATTTTTCTGTAAGAAAATCAAAAAACTCTTATTTTAAATAGTATCAAGCAGCAAGAGCGTAATTTTTTTTGCCGTTTATATATTTGTAATGAAATTTTAATACGTGATTACATTACATATACACGATATGCTTACTTATATATTAATCATGATGTCAATTCCAATACAGCCCCTAAGGTAACTGGGTTTTGCTTTATTTATTATTAAATAATAAAAGTTTAGAGTGACCCAGCTTTTTAGTTAAATAGGAATTACTGATATAAAAGATTTTTTTTTATTTGTTTTCTTAAACAAAATTTTACCATATATTAAAGAATGTATTGTATGATCTTTTCCCATATAGACATTTGTTTTAGGATGGTGTTTAGTTCCCCGTTGCCTTATAATTATACTTCCAGGTTTAGCTATTTGTCCTCCAAATAATTTTACACCTAAACGTTTACTAAAAGAATCACGTCCATTTCTAGAACTTCCTACACCTTTTTTATGAGCCATATTTTTTTTTAAAATTCAATAGAAATTATTTTTATTTTTGTTAAATATTGTCTATGTCCTTTTTTTAATTTAAAACCTTTTCGTTTTTTTGATTTTAAACAAATTTGTTTTTTATCTCTAATATGTTTTAGAATTTTAGCTTTTATTATCCCCCTCTTTAGATAAGGTAATCCATTAATAATTAATCCATTATTTTTAATAAATAAAATTTTTTTTAGAAAAATATTTTTTCCTTTATTATATCCTTTTAATAAAGGAATATAAATATCCCAATTTAAAGAAGCTTTATATTGATAACCTAACAATTCAAAAATTGCTTCCATTAATTAATAAATTAAATAATTATTTGTGGTCTCAACTGGATTTGAACCAGCGACACCCTGATTATGAGTCAGGTGCTCTAACCAACTGAGCTATGAGACCATTAAATCTAAATATACAATATTTTTTAAGCGGAGAGAAAGGGATTCGAACCCTTGTTATATACAAGATATACATGCTTTCCAAGCATGTGCTTTAAACCTCTCAGCCATCTCTCCTTTTTTTAAAGGAAATCAGAATAATGCATGATTTTGATATCTAGGGAAAGGAATAACATCTTTAATATTAGAAATATTTGTAATAAATTGAATTAATCTTTCAAATCCTAATCCAAATCCACTATGAGGAACAGACCCAAAACGTCTAATATTTAAATACCACCAAAGAGATTTAGTATCTAAATTTGATTCAATCATACGTTTTAATAGAACATTATATCTCTCTTCTCTTTGAGATCCCCCTATTATTTCTCCTATATAAGGAAATATTATATCCATAGCAGCTACAGTTTTATTATCATTATTTAAACGCATATAAAATGGTTTAATTTTTAATGGATAATTAAATATGATTATTGGACGATTATTAAAATAATGTTCAGATAAAAATTTTTCATGTTCAGATTGTAAATCCGCTCCCCAAATAACTGGATAAATAAATTTTACATTTTTACTAAATTTAAGAATTTTAATAGCATTAGTATAACTTATTTTTTCAAAAGGAAAATCCAATATAGAATACAATATTTTAAATATATTTTTTTTTTTTTCTAAAAAATATAAATCTTCATAACAATGTTTTATGACATATTTAATTATAAATTTTAATAATTCTTCTGCTAAATACATAATATTATTTAATTCATAAAAAGACATTTCAGGTTCTATCATCCAAAATTCAGATAAATGCCTGAAAGTATTAGATTTTTCTGCACGAAAAGTAGGCCCAAATGTATAAATTTTTCCTAAACCTGAAGCTGCAGCTTCTCCTTGTAATTGTCCAGATACAGTTAAATATGTAGAAGCCCCAAAAAAATCTAAATTATTATTTATTTTACCAATTTTATTTAATGGAATTTTTTTTAAATTTGTTACTCTAAACATGTCTCCAGCTCCTTCAGTATCATAAGTTGTAATAATAGGAGTATTTATATAATAAAATTTTTTTTTATAAAAAAATTTATGTATTGAAAAAGAAATATTATGACGTATTCTCATAATAGAACTAAATATAGTAGTTCTAAATCTTAGATATGCTTGTTCTCTTAATTTTTTAAAACTATGTTCTTTAGGTTGTAAAATAGTTTTTTGTAAATCTTCAGGATTAAAACTTCCATAAATATTAATTTTATTAGCATAAATTTCTATAATTTGTTTTTTACCTTTACTGAAAACAACAACACCTATTACTTCTAATGAAACTCCAATATTAATTTTTTTTAAAAATGAATAAAAACAATTGTGTTTATCAACATAAATTTGTATATTTTTTATAGTAGATCCATCACTTATAATGAGAAAACAATTAGAACGAAAATACTTGACCCATCCTTTAACGGAAATTTTCTTTGAAAGAAATAATTTATAATTATAAATTATATCTTTAATAGAATTAAAATTTAATTTCATCAATTATATATTATTTATTTATATTATATATATTTTATTTAATTAAATAAAAAAAATGAATAAATTTCTAATTTTTAGATTTAAGAGATTTAAATTTTAGATTTTGCGTATTATTCTTTAATACAAACATATATTGTAAGGAAATTAAATATAATAATATAAAAGAGTTACTAATTTAAAAAATATATGAAAAACCATATCAAGAACCAGATCAAGGAAATAAAACAACAGATTTTAAAAATAGTTTCTAAGAAACAGAGGAAGAAAAAAATGTTAATAAAATTGATAGAGAAAAAGATAATAAAACAGATATTAATAATCTTTATGAAAATAAAATTGGAGAAACATATTTTAATAAAATTGCTGGAGGAAAAGATAAAAAAACATATAATAAAAAAGAAAATAAAACATATAATAAAAAAGAAAATAAAACACCTGAAATAAAAAAAGAAGTAAAAGCAGATAAACCGAAAATAGATTTTAATAAATTCTGAATTAATAAAAAAATGATTTATGAGATTTATGAAAATGATATAGATTTTTATCTCACAAATGGTTTTAAAGATGTATAAATCACTTCATTCTATTTGTAAAAAATCTAGATTAGATCAAGGTAATAATTAATGATGAATATTTAAATAAATTAATTATAGAGGTTTAATTTATGAAAAATTTCTAACAGAATTAAATGATTTGATTTGGGTTTGCTAAATGTTGGCTTTTTTTAAGCTGGAAATATATGGGTTTATTTTTTCTCCCTCACTAAGATTCCATTATATCCAATATATCTTACTCCTACTAAAAAAATAAATATATGTAAAATTAAGATTGGCAATTTTTTAAAATTAAAACCTGTAGAATCTATTTTTTCAATATAAGTAGCTATAGCAAGATAAAATACATATCTTATAATAAGGATTGAAAAAAATCTAGTTTTTATCATATAATTTTATATAAAAAAATGTCTATAATCTTAACAGGAATTCAAAGTACTGGTATTCCACATATAGGAAATGTATTAGGAGTAATGTTTCCAATTATTGAAATAGTGAATAATTCACTAGAAAATGTATTTATTTTAATAGCTGATTTACATTCACTGACCTCACTAAAAAAGAGTTATAATATTAATAATATTAAAGATTATTCATATAAAATAGCATCTGCATGGTTAGCTTGTGGCTTAAAAATATATAAAGCTGTTTTATATAGACAATCTGATATTACTCAAGTAACGGAACTTTTCTGGTATTTAAATTGTTTTTTTTCTTGCCAAAGGCTTAAATTATCTCATTCTTTTAAAGAGAAAAAGAAAATGAATAATACAGGAATGTTTACATATCCGATATTAATGGCAGCAGACATACTTCTTTTTGATTCAAATAAAGTATATGTTGGTAAAGATCAATTACAACATATTGAAATAACAAGAAAAATTGCAAAAAAAATTAATAATCTAATTAAAAAGATATTAATTATACCAGAAGCAAAAATAAAAAAAGATTCAATGTCTATACCAGGTATAGATGGATATAAAATGAGTAAATCTAGAAAAAATACAATTAATATTTTCTATTCTAAAAAAGAAATAAAAAAACAAATAATGAGTATACATACAACTAGTGATTATATATCAAATAATGATGATTTAAACATTATATATATAATATATAAATTATTAGCTAATGAAAATGATTTTTTTTCTTTAAAAAAAACATATAAAAAAGCAAAAATAGAATTATATAAATATATAATAAACCGTTTTTCATATGAGAGAAAAAAATATAAATTTTATATAAAAAATAAAAAAATAATAAAATCGATTTTAGATAAAGGAACTGAAAAAGCTAGTAAAATAGCAAAGATTACAATAAAAAGAGTTAGAAATGCTTTAAAATTTAAAATAATATAAAATGGAAAATAAACCGCAAATTTAGTATTTAAAGTAGGAGTAAAACCTGTTAATGGAATTAAAATATAGGTCAGCTATAGTTTGCAGCGCAATGGCGAGTAAAGCTATAAAACAATTTTAATCTTACCTATAAGACATGAATTAAATATAACAGGTGCTATTTTGTACCCCTCAAATAATATCAGATGTTAGTAGGAATTATATGTCATTCTTTTCTACTAAAAAAGAACCGAATGGCAAAATCTTTAAAGGTTGTATTAAAAAATAATAAAGAGTAGGATAGCTAAAATTATTTATAACTATGACTAGCTTATTAAATAATGTAATCATACTTTTTGCGGGAAATTCTGGGGATGGAATACAATTTCTTGGTAAGAAATTATCAGATACATGTAACTCATCAGGTAATTATATAAGCACTTTATCAGATTTTACTGCTGAAATACGTGCTGGTTTTTCTGGGTTTAAAATACATATTAGCAATAAACAGATTTCTTATACAGGAGAAAAATATGATGTATTAGTAGTAATGAATGCATTTTTATTGAAAAAAAAATTAAATAAATTAAAAGTTGGAGGAATAATTATTGCTGATATTTCTGGGTTTAACAAAAAACAATTAAAATTAGCCGGATATTTAGAAAATCCTTTAAAAAAATATAAAGTCTTTTGTTTAAAGATTTCATCTTATCTTTATAAAATAAATCTAAATATTAATAATAAAAAATGTTTTTTATTTAAGAATATGTTTGTTTTAGGATTTTTCTGTTGGTTATATAATTTTTCAATAAAAAAAAATGTTTTTCTCTCTAAAAAAGAGAATATATTAAAATATAATTTAAAAATATTAAAATTTGGATATTTTTTTGGAAAAAAAAAATGTTTTTATACAGAAAAATTTAGAATTTTTTATTATAAAAAAAAATCGGGTAGATATAGAAATCTAAATGGTAACGAAGGTATTTCATTAGGAATGATTGCAGCTTGTAAAAAAGCTAACATAAATATGTTTTATTCATGGTATCCTATTACTCCAGCTTCAGAAATATTCAATAATATATCTAAATATGGAATAAAAACATTTCAAGCTGAAGATGAAATCTCAGCTATAACCTCAGCAATAGGAGCTTCTTATTCAGGAAATTTAGGGGTTACTGGAACTTCAGGTCCTGGAATGTCACTTAAACAAGAAGGATTAGGTTTATGTTTTATGCTAGAATTACCATTAGTAGTAATAAATGTTCAACGTGCTGGTCCTTCTACAGGATTACCTACTAAAACAGAACAATCAGATTTAATGCAAGCTTTTTATGGAAGACATGGAGAATGTCCTATTCCAATACTTGCTTCTAAATCTCCTTCTAACTGTTTTTATATCTCTTTTATTGCTTGTAAAATTGCTATAGAATATATGACTCCAGTTATAATACTTAGTGATGGATATTTAGCAAATAGCTATGAAACATGTAAATTACCTAAAGGGAAAGATTTAAAGAAAATAAAAGTTAATTATAATTATAAAAATTATAAACTTCCATATGAAAGAAATAAAAACGGAATCAGATTTTGGGTTCCTCCAGGGAATATAGGCTATGAAAATCTCATTGGAGGATTAGAAAAAGAAAATTTAACAGGAAATGTATCTTCAGAAGAAGAAAATCATGAATTTATGGTAAAAAATCGTCAGAAGAAAATAAATAAAATAAAAAAATATTTACCTTTTAAAAAAATAAATATAGGAAAAAAAAAAGGAAAACTTCTGATATTAAGTTGGGGGTCAACTTATGGATGTATAACAGAAGCAGTAAAGAAACTGATTATAAAAGGATATTCTGTATCTAGTCTGCATATAGAATCTATATATCCATTTCCTAATGGGATTAAAGATATAATCTATAATTTTGATAAAATTATGATTCCTGAAATAAATAATGGTCAATTAAGTAATATTATACGTGATAAATTTTTAATTTATCCAATAGCTCTAAATAAAATAAAAGGAATTACTTTTACAGTATCTGATATAATTAATAAAGTATATCAGGTATTATAAAATTATAAAATATATGCCAAACGGAAAAAAAAGAAAAAAAAAAAAAATATCAACACATAAACGTAAAAAAAGAAGTAGAAAAAATAGACATAAAACTAAAAAGTAAATCATTGCGGGTGTGGTGAAATAGGTATACACGCTAGATTTAGGATCTAGTATCTTTACGGATATGGGGGTTCAAATCCCTTTACCCGCACTGCGTGACAACGGATGACTAGCTTATTAGCAGCCTTAGCCTGTATGACGAAAATGGTAGTGAACTCAAAATTCAGTGATTATTATCTTGTAAACCTCTCCATGTACGAAATATAGAAAAAAATAGATAATGCAATTTTATTCATTTTTATTTATTCATATGAATACATTACAATTGATTATAGGGAATCTTATTGGAGTTAGTCTCGTAACTAAATAACATTATTGCAATCTAAAACATTTATTTAAGTATTTGAAATACTTCATCTCCTATTTTAGAAGGAGATTTTATTATCTTTATTCCACATTTTTTAAGCATATTTATTTTATAAATAGCAGTCTCATTTTTTTCGCCTACTATTGCTCCAGCATGTCCCATAGTTCTGCCTTTTGGGGCAGTTTGGCCTGCAATGAAACCTAATACAGGTTTTTTTTTTTTTTGATTTTTAATCCATTTTGCAGCATTTATTTCTAATTTACCCCCTATTTCTCCTATCATAACTATGATGTCAGTTTCAGAATCATTAAAAAACTCTGATATAATAGATTTCATTGAGGTTCCTATAATCGGATCTCCCCCTATTCCAACAGCTGTAGATATTCCATATCCTGATTTTACAACTTGATTAGCTGCTTCGTAGGTAAGAGTACCTGATTTAGAAACAATTCCTACTCTTCCTTTTTTAAAAATAAATCCAGGCATGATTCCTACTTTAGCCTCATTAGGTGTTATTATTCCAGGACAATTTGGTCCTATTAAGATACAATTTTTTTTTTTATTAATAATATTTTTTATTTTTAGCATATCGGAAATAGGAATACCTTCAGTAATACATATTATGATTTTTATACCTGAATATATTGATTCAATAATTGCATCATATGCAAACATAGGTGGAACAAATAATATACTAATATTAGCATTAAGTTTTTTTACAGCTTCTTCTACTGTATTAAATATAGGTTTTCCTAAATGAATTTTACCTCCTTTTCCTGGAGTGACACCTCCCATTATTGGAGTTCCATAAGATATCATTTTATGAGAATGAAATGATCCTTCTTTTCCTGTAAAGCCTTGTACTATAATCTTAGAAAATTTATTAACTAATATACTCATATAAATAATAATTTAATTATATATAAATATATATACATAGAATTTTATTGTATAAACAATACGGTTTAAAGCTTAAAAAAATTTTAATGTAATGAAAAGAACTTATCAACCCTCTAATATTAAAAGACTAAATAATCATGGTTTTAGAAAAAGAATGAGTAGTAAAAATGGACGAAAATTATTAGCAAGAAGAAGAAATAAAAAAAGAAAAAAACTTACTGTAAGTGATGAAAAAAAACAAAAATATAAATTTTAAACCTAAATGGTTACGTGTTAAATTCCCAATAGGGGATAAATATAATAATATATATAAAATCTCAAATTCTAATAATTTAAATACTATTTGTAAAAGTGGTAGTTGTCCTAATATAGCTGAATGTTGGGAACAAGGAGTAGCAACTTTTATGATATTAGGAAATATCTGTACAAGATCATGTAAATTTTGTGGAGTAAAAACAGGAAAACCCAATAAAATTGATTTTTATGAACCAAAACAAATTGCTAATAATATAAAAATTATGAAAATTAAACATGCAGTAATTACATCAGTAGATCGAGATGATTTAAAAGATATGGGAGCAATGATATGGGGAAAAACAATAAAAGCGATAAAAAATATAAACGATAAAATCTCACTAGAAACATTAATTCCTGATTTTAAAGGTAGAAAAGATTTAATAAATATTATTGTAAATGAAAAACCAGAGGTTATATCACATAATATAGAAACTGTACGTAGATTAACTAAAAAAGTACGTACTCAAGCTAAGTATGATCGTAGTATTAATGTATTAAAATATATAAAACTTATAAGTAATATAAGAACAAAAACTGGAATAATGTTAGGATTAGGTGAAACGGAAGAAGAGGTTATACAAACTTTAAAAGATAGTAGAAATGCTAATATTGATATAATTACTATAGGACAATATTTATCTCCTTCTATTAAACATTTTTATGTAAAAAAATTTATCCCACCTTATATATTTAAAAAATATGAAAATATTGCATTAGATATGGGTTTTCGATATGTAGAAAGTGGTCCATTAGTAAGATCATCTTACAATGCATATAAACATATATTTTTAAAATGACTAAAATAGTTTCTATAGTAGGACGTCCTAATGTAGGAAAATCTACACTTTTTAACCATTTTATAGGATATAAAAAATCTATAGTTAATTCTAAAAGTGGAATAACTAGAGATAGAAATTATGGTTTTTGCAATTGGAATGGTATAGAATTTTGTTTAATAGATACAGGAGGGTATACAAATGAATCAAAAAATATTTTTGATAAAAAAATATGTGAACAATTTTTGTTTGCATTAGCAGAATCAGATGTTATACTTTTTTTAGTAGATCCCAGCAATGAGATTTTAGGTATTGATTACGATATATCAAAAATGATACGTAAACTAAAAAAGAGTATTTATTTAGTAATAAATAAAATAGATATATATAAAAATATATATAATACTTACAAATATTGTAAATTTGGTATTACAAAAACATATTGTATATCATCTATTAATGGAACTGGAACCGAGAAATTATTAGATTCAATAGTATCAAATTTTGATAAAAATATAAAAATATATAAAAAAAATATTCCTAGAATAGCTATAGTAGGACGTCCTAATGTAGGAAAATCAACTTTAATAAATACACTACTGAATAAAAATAAAAATATTGTTACAAACATTTCTGGCACAACAAGAGATAGTATAGATGTTTTATATTCAAAATTTGGAATTGAATGTATATTAGTAGATACTGCTGGTATTAGAAAAAAAAAAAAGATAAAAGAAGATATAGAGTTTTATTCTGTAATGAGAGCAATTAAATCTATACAGAATTCAGATGTATCTCTACTAATAATAGATAGTAAATCTGGTTTTGAATCTCAAGATATTAATATATTTAAAATAATTGAGAATAATAATAAAGGTATAGTTTTATTAATAAATAAGTGGGATATATTCAATAATAATGATAATTATTTAATAAATAGTTATGAAAATAAAATAAAAAAAATAATAGCTCCTTTTAAGGATGTTCCTATATTTTTTACTTCATCTTTTACAAAAAAAGATATAATCAAATCTATAAAAACTGCAGTTAAAATTACATTTAATTTAAGATTAAGAATAAAAACAAGTTTACTTAATAAAATTATATTACCTATTTTAAATAAAAATCCTCACCCAACAATAAATGGTAAATTTATTAAAATAAAATATTGTAGTCAAATACCAACATATAATCCTCAATTTATATTTTTTACTAATTATCCAAATCATATAAAAGAATCATATAAAAGATTTATAGAAAATAATATAAGAGAAAAATTTCATTTTACAGGTATTCCTATAAAAATTTTATTTAGACTTAAATAAGATAAAGAATAGTTCGTTCTCTTCTGAAGATTCATATGATTTCTCTTATTTAGATACATAAACTATAAAATAATATCTTCAATTGTTGTATTAGCTACTACTTTTATATATGGTAATGTTATACAGATTTTAGGGAATAAAGGATTTTATATAATCTATACTTTCTAAGATAACAATTTTTTATAAAACAGGTTTGTTCCCAATTGATTCATACTTTAGGTATAATAATAGATGAGTGCTATAGTACATTCCTAAATGGTGGTTTAAATATATTTTTATTCTTTTTTATTTACAAATTTTGCAACTAATATAAAATAGCATATAGAAACCAATTAAAAGAATATGAGAAAAAAAATATAACATTTCTCCTCTTGAATCATCATTATTTACAATTTATTTACAAAACAATTAATTATGAATAAATTAGATAATTTTAAAAAAAAAGCTTTAGACTATCATAGTCAATTTCCTTCTGGAAAAATAAAAATTTCACCGACTAAAGGATATAAAACTAAAGAATATTTATCTTTAGCTTACTCACCTGGAGTAGCAGCACCTTGCAAAGAAATATCACATAATCCCCAAAAAGTCTATAAATATACAAATAAAGGTAATTTAGTAGCTGTAATAACAAACGGAACAGCTGTATTAGGGTTAGGAAATATAGGTGCCCTTGCCTCTAAACCAGTAATGGAAGGTAAGGCTCTTTTATTTAAAATTTTTTCTGGAATTGATGTATTTGATATAGAAATATCTGAAACAGATGTAGAAAAATTTATAAAAATAGTAAAATCTATTGCACCAACTTTTGGGGGAATAAATTTAGAAGATATTAAAGCTCCAGAAGCTTTTGAAATAGAAAATAGATTAAAAAAAGAATTAAATATTCCAATTATGCATGATGATCAACATGGAACTGCTATTATATCAGGTGCAGCATTAATTAATGCTATAGAATTAGTTAATAAAGATATAAAAAAAGTAAAAATGGTAGTTAATGGAGCAGGTTCCGCAGCTATTTCTTGCACAAGAATTTATAAAAAATTAGGAGTAAAACCTGAAAATATTATTATGTGTGATAGAAATGGAGTAATAAATACTTTAAGAAAAGATCTTAATAAAGAAAAATTAGAATTTGCTATTAATACTGAATTAAAAACTTTAGATGAAGTAATTAAAAATGCAGATATATTTATAGGTTTATCTGTTGGAAATCTTTTAACTAAAGAAATGATCATTAGTATGGCAAAAAATCCTATAGTTTTTGCTATGGCAAATCCAGAGCCAGAAATAGATTATAATCTGGCAATAAAAATACGTCCTGATATTATTATCGCTACTGGTAGAAGTGATTATCCAAATCAAGTTAATAATGTTTTAGGATTTCCATATATATTTAGAGGTGCTTTAGATGTAAAGGCAACTATAATTAACGAAGAAATGAAATTAGCAGCTATAAAAGCTATAGCTAATATAGCTAAAAAGCCAGTCCCCAAAAAAATAAAAATGATTTATAATGATAAAAATCTTGTATTTGGGAAAAATTATATTATTCCAAAACCTTTTGATAAAAGATTAATAAAATCTGTAGCTCCAGCTGTTGCAAAAGCAGCTATCAAGTCTGGAGTTTATAAAAAAAAAATAACTAATTGGGAAAATTATAAAAAAGAATTATTATTTAGAATAAAATCTATATAGGAGAGTTGCCGGAGGGGGTTAACGGAACAGTTTGCTAAACTGTCAGCTATATGCTTCGTGAGTTCAAATCTCACACTCTCCGCAACGGGATGTAGCGTAGTACGGTAATCGCACCTGGTTTGGGACCAGGAGGTCGTAGGTTCGAATCCTATCATCCCGACTTTAAATATAATACATACGACTTATGGGTCACGTAGCTCAATTGGATAGAGCAATTGCCTTCTAAGCAGTATGTTGCAGGTTCAAATCCTGTCGTGATCACGAAATAAAGTCTATTAAATATTAAAACCTAATGGCGAATGCTATAAAAGTATTAAAGTTTGGAAGTAGTTCACTAGTTGATAGTGAATCACTAAAAAAAATATGTAATTTTTTAATTAATTATAAAAATAATGTAAAATATGCTATAATTATATCTGCTATATATAATATTACAAATAATTTAATTAAATGTGGGGAATTAGCTTATAAAAGAAATAATGATTACAAAAAAATATTAGAATTAATAGAATATAAACATATAAATATAATACATGAATTGTTTTTAAAACAAAACCAAAGTTGTCTAATTAGTAGATTAAAAATAAATCTAAATATATTAGAAAATTTATGTGATGGAATCTTTCAAGTAGAAGAATTATCAAAAGATTCATTAGATAATATAATTAGTTTTGGAGTGATAAATTCGTCTTATTTAATAGCAGAAAAAATTAAAGAATTTGATTTAAAAGTAAAATGGAAAGATAGTAGAGAATTAATTAGAAAAGATTATGAGTTTGGATGTGCAAATTTTTTTTTAAAAAAAAGTAATTCTAAAATTATTTCTTTTTTTAAAAAAGAAAAATCACAATATATTATATTGCCAGGTTTTATAGCTTTTTCATCAGAAGTAAAAACTACTCCATTAGGAATAGGGGGTTCAGACTATATAGCATGTATTGTTGCTTCTGCTTTAAAAGCAGATTTATTAGAAATATGGACAAATGTAAATGGTATAATGACAGCTGATCCTAAATTAGTATCACAAGCTTATACTATAAAAAATATATCATATGAAGAAGCAATGGAGTTGTCACATTTTTGTGCTAAAATAATATATCCTCCAACTTTACAACCAGTTATAGAACAAAATATACCTATAAAAATTAAAAGTATTTTTGAAGAAAAAAAAACAGGATCTTTTATAAAGAATATAAGTTTTATTAAAAAAAAGACTGTAACTGGAATTTCTGTAATGAAACAAATATCATTAATAACATTAGAAGGTAGTGTAATGGTAGGAATACCTGGTTATTCTAAAAGACTTTTTAAGACTCTTTCAGAGAAACGAATTAATGTAGTATTAATTACCCAAAGTTCATCAGAACATTCTATTGCTGTAGGTATACATGATAATGATGTTTTAAAAGCTAAAATAGTTATTGATAATGAATTTTACAGAGAAATATCTAATAAAAGTATAGAACCCCTTTATCTAGAAAAAGATTTATGTATTATAGCTATTGTAGGAGAAAATATGAAGCATGGGACAAGTGGTAAAATATTTAGTGCTATGGGGAAAAATAGTATTAATATACGAGCTATAGTTCAAGGCTCAACTGAAAAAAATATTTCAGTTGTTATAAAAAAACCAGATTTAAAAAAGGCACTAAATCTTTTACATGAAGAATTTTTTGAAACCCCCAGTAAACAAATAAATTTATTTATAATAGGATTAGGAAAAGTAGGAAGTAATCTTTTAGGTCAAATAAATCAACAAAAAAAATATTTAAATAAAGAATTTAAAATTCAATTAAGAGTAATTGGTTTAGCAAATAGTAAAAAAATGATTTTTAAAAAAAATGGAATAAATATAAATAAATATAAATGTTATTTAAAAAATAGTTCTTATGATATGTATTTAAAAAGATTTATTGAAATAATGTATGAAATGAATCTTAGAAATAGTATATTTGTTGATAATACTGCAGATAGTAATATTGCTATGATATATGAAAATTTTTTAAAGAAAGGAATAGGTGTTATTACATGTAATAAAATAGCATGTTCATCAAATTATTATTATTATAAAAAACTTAAAGAATTATCAATAAATTTTAATTCCCCATTTTTATTTGAAACTAATGTAGGAGCTAGTTTACCTGTTATTAGTACACTTAATGATTTAATAAATAGTGGCGATAAAATATATAAAATTGAGGCTGTACTTTCTGGTAGTTTAAATTTTATTTTTAATAAATTTATTTATAATAAAAACTTTTTTGAAGTTGTAATAGAAGCACAAAAGTTTGGATATACAGAACCAGATCCACGTCTAGATCTTAGTGGAATAGATGTAATGAGAAAAATCTTGATATTAGCTCGTGAATGTGGATCTAATCTAGAATTAGAAAATATATATAAAACAAATTTTTTACCTGAAGAATGTTTAAAATCTACTTCAATAGATAATTTTTATTCTATTTTAGAAAAATATAATAATTATTTTTATGAAATACGTGAAAAAACTGTTAAAACAGGTAAAAAATTACGTTTTATAGCTAAATATGAAAATGGGAATGCATATGTAGGTTTAAAGTCAATAGGAGTTGATCATCCATTTTTTAACCTTGAAGGTAAAGATAATATGGTATTATATAATACACATAGATATAGTGAACAACCTTTAATTATAAAAGGTGCCGGGGCAGGTGCCGAGGTTACTGCATCTGGAGTATTGTCAGATATAATTAAAGCTAGTAAATCTTAAAAGAGATTCAAATGAATATAATAAAAGTAATTGCTCCTGCAACTATAGCAAATATAGTTTGTGGATTTGATGTTCTAGGCTTAGCCGTAAATATACCTAATGATGAAATCATAATAAAAATAACAGATATACCTGGAATAAGAATACAAAAAATTTTTGGAGCTAATTTATCTAAAAATATAAAAAAAAATGTAATTAGTATTGCCTTACAAGCTTTATTAAATAAGATTAAGAAATCAAATATAGGATTTGATATAGAAATTTCTAAAAATATACAACCAGGAAGTGGTATAGGTTCTAGTGCAGCTAGTGCAGCAGGAATTGTAGTAGGAGCTAACTATTTATTAGGAAATACTTTTAAAAAAAAAGATTTAATTAAATTTGCTATGGAAGGTGAAAGATTAGCTGGAGGGGTTCCTCATGCAGATAATGTTGCTCCAGCTATTATTGGAGGAATAACATTAATTAGAAGTTATAAACCCTTAGATATAATTTCTTTACGTTCACCAGATAAGATTTGGGTTAGTATTCTTCATCCAGAAATAGAAATAAAAACATCTGATGCGAGAGAGATATTAAAACATAAAATATTAATTACTGAGGCAATCAAACAATGGGGTAATTTAGGTGCTTTAATAGCAGGATTATATAAAGAAGATTATGATATGATAAGTAGATCATTAGATGATGTAATTATAGAACCTATACGTGCTATATTAATACCAGCTTTTAATGAATTAAAAATTAAATGTAAATCAATAGGTGCTTTAGGGGGAGGAATTTCTGGTTCTGGCCCTTCTGTATTTATGTTAAGTAATGGAAAAAAAAAAGCAGAATTAGTAACTAATGTTATGGAACATATTTATTCTAAATTAGAATTAAATTATAAAATTTATACTTCTTCTATTAATAGAACTGGAATTGTATATTATGAATTAATCTAAATTAGATTATGCTGTATAAAAGTTTAAAAAATTTTAACTATAAAGTTTCTTTTAAGGAAGCTGTTTTAACTGGACAAAGTCCAGAAAAAGGTTTGTATTTTCCTGAAAATTTACCAGTTTTAAACAAAAAAATTATAAAAAATATATCAAATTATGATGAACATAATTTAATGATGGAAGTAATCCAACCTTTCATTGGAAATGAAATTCCACATAAAGAATTATTAAATATAATATCTAATACAGTAAATTTTAAAATAAATCTTAATAATATTTATGATAATATTTACTCATTAGAGTTATTTTTAGGACCTACTATGGCTTTTAAAGATATAGGGGTAAAATTTATGTCAGGATGTATAAAATATTTTTGTAAAGAACTTAGTAAAAACATTATAATACTTACTGCTACTTCTGGTGATACAGGAGCTGCAGTAGCTAATGCTTTCAATAAAATTGATGGTGTAAAAGTAGTTATATTATATCCTTCTTCTAAAATAAGTATTTTACAAGAAAAACAGATTACAACATTAGGAAATAATATTCTAGCTTTAGAAATAAAAGGTAATTTTGATGACTGCCAAATGTTGGTAAAAAAAGCTTTTTCTGACAACCAAATACGTGAAAATTTATTTATAACCTCAGCAAATTCAATAAATATTGCACGTTTACTATCTCAAATATTTTATTATTTTATGTGTTATAAACTTTTACTTCCAATTCATGATAAACTTATTATTTCTATACCTAGTGGTAATTTTGGAAATCTATGTGCAGGGTTAATAGCATTTAAAATGGGTTTACCAGTAAAACAGTTTATTGCAGCTACAAATATAAATGACACAATTCCCAGATTGTTAAGAACAGGGATTTATAATCCATATCCTACACAAGAAACAATTTCTAATGCTATGGATATATCTGATCCAAGTAATTTTAGTCGTATAATGTACATGTTTAAAAATGTAAATAATATAAAAAAACTTGTATCTGCATATTCTTTTTCTGATAAAGAAACATTTGAGATTATAAAATCAATTTGGGAAAATTATAAATATATTATGGATCCACATAGTGCAATTGGATATTTAGGTTTAAAACAATTTATTAAAAATAAAAAAAATAATAAAAAAAATAATCAAAAAAATATTTTTTTATCAACAGCAGATCCAGTGAAATTTTTAGATAAAATTCCTAAGGGAATAGATAAAAAAATTTCTTTAGAAAAGAAAGTAATAAAGCTTCTAAAAAAAGAAAAAAAAAGTATACAATTGAGTAATAAATATGACACTTTTAAAAAGTGGTTATTAAATTTATAAAACCTAGCTATATTGAGCTCATGATATTTATTTTTTAAATGACTAATTGTAGGAATTATTAATAATACTTTTATATGTTATAAATACATATATTATACTTAATAGAAAAGGTACTATCATTAATAATGTATGATATATTTTAGCATTTTTAAGTCCTCTTATAACAGTATATTTTTTTATCATTTTCAATCATCTTATTAGGACTGTTTGCATATATCCAAATTTCTAACGTAATTTATTTTTTTAAAAAGGTCTTCCTCAGATTCATGATTTTCTTCATCTAAGATACAACAATCTACTGGACATACAGAAGCACATTGAGGTTCATCATAAAATCCTAAACATTCTGTACATTTTTCTGGGACTATAAAATAGTAATAATTTTTTTTAGTTCCATCTGTACATTCTTTAGATCCTTCATAAATTGCATTATTAGGACATTCTGGTTCACAAGCACCACAATTAATACATTTTTCTGTTATTTTTAATGACATATATTATTTTTCTTTAATTTTAGCTTTTTTGCCTTTTAATTTTATAAAATAATAAATTTTAGATTTACGTACTTTACCTTTTTTATTTAAAATAACTTTTTTTATTGAAGTTTGATTAATATTAAATATTCTTTCTACACCTATTTCTCCACTAATTTTACGTACAGTAAAAGTTTGTAATTTAATTTTAATTATTACTCCTTTAAAGGATTGTATTCTTTTCTTTTCTCCTTCAATTATTGAATAATAAACTGTTATATTATCTCCAGAATTTAATTTTCTAAAATTAATTTTATTAATCATATTTATTAAATATTATTATATTTAAATATTATTATATTTAAATATATAAGTTATAGTAGTTTTTAATAAAGATGAATATTAAAAACTTTTCAAATAGATGATATATATAAATAATATAATTAATTATTTTTTTAAAAAAAAAAATAAAATAGAAATTAAAGAATTAAAAATTGTTTTAAACAAAATAAATTTTTTTGGGGGTAAGTTAAAATTATATTCAAATGATGAATTAAGAAATAAAACTTTTTATTTTAAAAGAAGAATAAAAAAAAAAACCAAATCTCTTTATGAAAAAAAATTTGGTTTACAAAAAAAACTAATTTATAAAAATTTTATTTCTATTGAGGAAATGCATGAAAATCAATTTCTTCTATCTGAAATAGAAGAAATTCAAAATCAGATTTCTAAAGAAGAAGAAAAAATTTTACTAGAATTACTTCCTGAAGCATTTGCAGTAGTAAAAGAAACAGCAAAAAGGTTTAAAGAAAATCAACAAATAATAGTTACATCTAATGAATTAGATTATAGACTTTCTAAAAGTAGATCTTATTTAGAATTAAGAGGAGGAAAAACTATTTGGAATAATAAATGGAGTTATATGGGTAAAGAGTTGATATGGAATATGATACATTATGATGTACAGTTAATGGGAGGGATTGTATTACATCAAGGAAAAATAGCAGAAATGTATACTGGTGAAGGTAAAACCTTAGTAGCTACTTTACCTATTTATTTAAATGCTCTTACTGGAAAAGGAGTTCATGTAGTAACCGTAAATGAATATTTAGCTAAACGTGATAGTGAATGGATGGCCCCTATTATGGAATTTCATGGTTTAACTGTAGATTGTATAGATTTATATAAAAAAAATTCATATTTACGTCGTAAAGCATATGAAGCAGATGTTACATATGGTACAAATAATGAATTTGTATTTGATTATTTACGTGATAATATGGTTTATTCATGTAAAAACTTAATACAAAGAGAATTGAATTATGCAATTCTAGATGAAATAGATTCTGTTTTAATAGATGAAGCCCAGACACCATTAATAATATCAGGGGTATCAGGGCAAGTTAATTCAAATTATTATTTGTTAAAAGACAAAGTAAAAAAACTGTTTAAGAAACAACTTTATTTTTTAAATAAAATTTTTAATTTATCTCGTGAGAAAATTATTTCAGGGAATGAAAAAGAAGGTGGATTAAACCTTCTTAAAGTTTATAGAGGTTTACCTAAATATAAACCTCTTATTAAGTTTTTAGGAGAAAAAAAAAATAGAAAAATATTAGAAGATACTGAATATTATTATATGCAAGATAATAATAAAAATCTAGTTGATTCAGATTTATTTTTTGTTATAAATGAAAAAAATAATACTGTAGAGTTTTCGGAAAAAGGAATGAATTTTCTTTCTGAAGAAATGAATGATCCTAATTTTTTTATACTTCCTGATATACAGGAAAAATTTATTGACTTAGAAAGTCTAAAAATTTCTAAAACACAAAAAGAAATTATAAAAAATGAATTAATAACTAATTATTATAATAAATATGAGAAAATACATACTGTCAATCAATTAATTAAAGCTTACACATTATTTTATAAAAATATACATTATCTAGTTATAGATAATAAAGTTAAAATAGTAGATGAACAAACAGGTAGAATTATAGAGGAAAAACGTTATTCAGATGGTTTACATCAAGCATTGGAGGCTAAAGAAAATGTAAATATAGAAAATTCAAGCCAACCACTAGCTACTATTACATTGCAAAATTATTTTAGAATGTATAAAAAACTATCAGGTATGACGGGAACTGCTGAAACAGAATATGAAGAATTTATTAAAATTTATAATCTTGACGTAGTAATTATTCCTACCAATAAACCAATTATAATAAAAAATTATGAAGATATTCTTTTTAGAACTAAAAAAGAAAAATATAATGCAATTATAAATGAAATAATTTTTTTATCAAAAAATGAAAAAAGACCTGTATTAGTTGGAACAACTTCTGTTGAAATCTCTGAACTTATAAGTAGGTCATTAAATATTAGAAATATTAAGAATAATGTTTTAAATGCAAAACATCATAAAAAAGAAGCTTATATAATTGAAGAAGCTGGAAAATCTGGTATAGTAACGATTGCAACTAATATGGCAGGGAGAGGAACAGATATAAAAATTTCTGATGAAGTAAAAAAAATAGGTGGATTAGCTATAATTGGGACTGAAAGACATGATTCAAGACGTATTGATAGACAATTAATAGGTCGTACTGGGCGTCAAGGAGATCCTGGGAGTTCTAAATTTTATTTATCATTGGAAGATGATTTAATGCGTATTTTTGGATTAGACCGTATATCAACAATACTTGATAAATTAGGTCATAAAAAAGGAGAGTATCTAACTGGGGTTAGTAACTCTATACAACTTGCTCAAAAAAAAATAGAAGAAAATAACTTTAGTATTAGAAAACGTTTGTTAGAATATGATTCTGTAATAAATGAACAAAGAAAATTTCTATCGGCTTTTCGCCGAAATGCATTAAATATAAATTTATCATCATATATAATATATAATATTGTTGATAAGATAGATAGTAAATGTAAATCAAATAATGAATATCAAATGGAGTTTGAGGAAGAATTATTCAATATTTTGAATATTAAAAATATTATTAGTTATAATACTTTTTTAAAAAAAAAAGATATAAAAAAAAAATTATATTATAAAATAAATAAATATTATAATATTAGAAAAAATAAAATTTTATCAAAACTTATTTATATAAAATCATATCAAAAATTTTGTTGTAAAAAAAAAAAAAGAAAATCATATTTTACATATGATATAAATGATAGAATCCTTTTCTTGAAAGAGGAAAATAATTTATACAAAATTATAAATAATCTTGAAAAAAAAATAATCCTATATTTTATAGATGAGAAATGGAAAACCCATATCCATAATATGGAAGATTTAATCAAATATTCACAATATTCAGTTTATGAACAAAAAGATCCAATTATTATTTATAAAATAAAAGCTTTTAAATTATTTAATAATTTTTTTTATAATTTAAATAAATTGTCTTTAACATTTTTTTTTCATTGTAAAATGAATAATTCATTAATTTAAATTTTTAAATAAATGTTAAATAAAGTTGCTTTTTATACATTAGGATGTAAACTAAATTTTGCAGAAACAGATACAATAATAAATAAATTTTTAAAAAAAGGATATGAATATGTAAAATTTATATCTTATGCTGATTTATACATAATAAATACATGTTCAGTAACAAAAAATGCTGAAAAAGAACTAAAAAAACTTGTACGTATTGCTATTAATAATAATGTTAACGCATTTATAGTAGCTATAGGTTGTTATTCACAAGTAAATCCAAAAGAAATCTCATTAATCTCTGGGATAGATTTAATCATTGGATCAAAAGAAAAATTTAATATAATTAATCATTTAAAAAAAATTTATAAAAATAAATATCTTTCTTTAAAAGATAAGAATCTTTATATTCCATCATATTCAAGATTAAATCATACACGTTCTTATTTAAAAATACAAGATGGTTGTGATTATAAATGTAGTTACTGTACTATACCTAAAGCTAGAGGTTTTTCAATATCTGATAATATCAAAAATATTATTTTTTATGCTAAAAATCTGATTAAACAAGGTATAAAAGAAATAGTATTAACTGGTGTTAATATAGGAGATTATGGAAAACATAATTTATTAGAATTAATTAAAACTATGGAGTCATCTCTTACTGAACAGGATGATTTTAGAATTAGAATTTCATCAATTGAACCTAATTTATTAAGTGATGATATAATTAATTTTATATATAAAAGTAAGATTTTTGTTAATCATTTTCATATACCGTTACAATCTGGTAGTGATGAAATATTAAATAAAATGAAAAGAAGGTATTCTAAAAATCTTTATTTAGAAAGAATAAAAAAAATATTAAATATTATGCCCTTTGCTTGTATAGGCTCAGATGTAATAGTAGGATTTCCAGGAGAAAAAGAAAAAAATTTTATAGAAACTTATTCATTATTATCTGAAATAAATATCTCTTATTTACATGTATTTTCTTATTCTGAAAGAATAAATACAAAAGCTTTTATTATGAATAATTCAATTCCTAAAAAAATACGTTATAAAAGAAATAAAATCTTTATAAGACTTTCAAAAGAAAAAAAAAAAATATTTTATATAAAACAAATAAACAAAAAAAGTAATGTTTTATTCGAAAATAAAAATAAATCAGGATATATATATGGATATACAGATAATTATATTAGAACTAAAACAATTTGGAAATCAGATTTAGTAAATAACATTAAAAATGTTACATTATTAAATGTAGATGATTGTGGAAATCTGATTTGTAAAATCATATGATTATTTTGAAAGCATTTCAAAACTGTTATAGATAAAATCTGTTAATTCTTTCCCTCTTAATAGATTTTGTGATAACATTATCAAATGTAATGAATTCTTTATAAGATTTTTTTTAATATTTAAATCTTTTTCATTTATTATTTTTTTTATCAATTTATGATTTTTATTAACAATAAGATTATATTTAGAATTAAGATTGTTAATATTAAACAGATTATTCCCAGTCATACTTATTTCTTTCATACGTCTAATAAATTCAGGAACAGTTATAAGAAATGGTAATGAAAAATCAGATAAATCTTCTATTTTTATTATAAATTTATGATTGTCAATATTTGTTTTTAAAATATTTTCTAAAATATTTGTTTCTTCTTTTGAAAGGTTAGAAATATTTTGATTTTCATTTTTTAAAATTTGATCTATTTGATCTGAATCTACTCTAAAAAAATTTAGATTTTTATAATCCATTTCTATTTTTTGTAGTAAATGTCCAACAATAGGACTATCTAGTAATAAAATTTTATATCCTTTATTTTTTATTGTTTTTATATAAGAATTTTGATTTTCTATGTTAGAAGTATAAAAACAAATAATTTTATTATTTTTAAATTTCTTTGCTTTTTTTATATATTCTTCTAATAGAAAAGATTTCTTATTTATATCAGGATATAAAGCAAATTTTTTTGCTTTTGAATAAAAATTTGAGTCGCTAATCATTCCATATTCTATAATGATTTTGATATCCTCCCAATTGTTTTCAAAATCTTCACGATTATTTTTACACATATTTTCAAGCTTCTCAGCTACTTTTCTTGTAATATAACCTGAAATTTGTTTTACAGATGAATCTGATTGAAGATAAGATCTAGATACATTAAGTGGAATATCTGGAGAATCAATTACACCTTGTAAAAGATTAAGAAAATCTGGTACTATACCTTCTAAATTATCTGTAACATATACTTTATTTTTATATAATTGTATCTTATCTCTTTGGATTTCTATTTGATTTTTAATTTTTGGAAAAAAAAGTACACCAGTTAGTTTAAAAGGATGATCTATATTTAAATGGATCCAAAATAAAGGATCTGCAATTTGCAGGGGATAAAGTTCTTTATAAAAATTTATATATTCTTCATCTTTTACATTTATTGGATTTTTTACCCACAAAGGATATGGGTTATTTACTTCACGTTCTCCTAATTTTATAGGAATAGGCATAAATTTACAGTATTTAATTAGTAATTCTTTTATTTTATTTTCTTCTAAAAATTCTTTAGAACTATCATTAATATGAAGTCTTATTTCAGTCCCTGATTTAGGTTTATCTATATTTTTAATAGAAAAATTAGTAGTTCCATCACATATCCAATGTATGGCATCTTCATAATCTTTATAAGATTTAGATATTATTTCTACTTTATCAGAAACCAGAAAAGATGAATAAAATCCTAATCCAAAATTACCAATTATATATTCATTATTTTTATCTTTATATTTTCTTAAAAATTCTTCGGCACCTGAAAAAGCAATTTGATTAATATATTTTTTTACTTCTTTTTTAGTCATTCCAATCCCATTATCTATAATTTTTAAAATTTGATTTTCCTTGTCTATGACAATTTCTATTATTAAATCATCTATTTTTTTATTAAATTTTCCTAAATTTATCAAAGTTTTTAATTTTAAAATAGCGTCAGTTGCATTAGAAACAAGCTCTCTTATAAAAATTTCATTATCTGAATATAAAAATTTTTTAATAACAGGAAAAATATCTTCTACTGTTACTTTAATTTTTCCTTTTTCCATATTAAATTTTTATATTTTATATACTCTATTATTAAGCATATTATCATATAAAACTAATGCAGACATAGCCTCGACAATAGGAACAGCTCTAGGTAAAACACAAGGATCATGACGACCTTTTACCAAAATTTTTTGTTTAAAAAAATTAATATCTATACTTTTTTGCTTATTCATAATAGTAGCTACTGGTTTAAACCCTACGTTGAAATAAATATCCATACCATTAGATAATCCACCTTGTATTCCTCCAGAAAAATTTGTTTTAGTAGTTTCATTATTAGTAAATATATCATTATGATTAGATCCTTTAATTTTTGTTCCAACAAATCCGCTTCCATATTCAAATACTTTTACAGCATTTATAGACAGCATAGCTTTACCTAATTCAGCATGAAGTTTATCAAAAACTGGTTCACCTATACCAATAGGTACATTTTTTATATTACAAGTAATTATCCCTCCTATAGTATCTCCTTTTTTACGTATATTATTAATATAATATATCATTTTTTCTGATAATTTTATATCAGGACAACGTATAGGTGTATTCTCTATTTTAGAGAGATCAAGTTTATTATAATTTTCACTGAAATTTAAGTTTCCTATAGAGGAAACATAGGCTTTTATAAAAATCTTATAAATTTTTAATAATTGTTTAGCTATTGCACCAGCAACTACACGAGAAACTGTTTCTCGTGCAGAAGATCTCCCTCCCCCTCTATAAT
Organism: Candidatus Karelsulcia muelleri; assembly: GCF_002243425.1. GTDB lineage: Bacteria > Bacteroidota > Bacteroidia > Flavobacteriales > Blattabacteriaceae > Karelsulcia > Karelsulcia muelleri_E. The sequence continues at coordinate 118,957 of NZ_CP021172.1, read as the reverse complement.
CTCTTATACCATATTTTTTATAATATGTAAAATCAGAATGAGATGGGCGATATATAGATTTTAGATTAAAATAATCTTTTGAATTATGATCTTTATTTTTTATTATGAATCCAATAGGAGTACCTGTAGTTAAACCATTAAATATACCTGATAAAAATATCACTTCATCTGATTCTTTTCTTTGAGTAACAATTGAAGATTGCCCAGGTTTTCTACGATTTAATTCATTATTTATTTCTTCAAAATTTAATTTTAATCCTGAGGGACATCCATCTATTATACCTCCTAATGCATATCCATGACTTTCACCAAAAGTAGTAACTCTAAATAATTTTCCAAAATTATTACCTGCCATTATTAAATGATTATCTATTTTAGCGGATAGAGAGGGATTTGAACCCCCGGAGTGTTTTACACTCAACGATTTTCAAGACCGCCGCAATAGCCCACTCTGCCATCTATCCTATATCTATTTCAATCATTTTTTTTAGTAAATCTTGCATATTTTCTCTTCTTCTAATAAGAAAATATTTATTATTAGAAATAATAACTTCAGAAGGCCTATAACGAGAATTATAGTTAGATGACATAGAAAAACAATAAGCTCCTGCATTTCTAAAACATAATATATCTCCTTCTCTTATTTCATTAATTTTTCTATTAACACAAAATGTATCAGATTCACAGATATATCCTACTACAGTATAAAAACGTAATTTTCCTGATGGATTTGAAAGATTATCTATCTGATGATATGAATCATAAAACATGGGACGTATAAAATGATTAAATCCAGAATCAACACAAGCAAATACAGTAGAAGTTGTATGTTTAATCACATTAACCTTTACTATAAAATAACCTGATTCACTAACTAAAAATTTTCCAGGTTCAAAAAAAATTTTTATATTTTTACAAACTCTTGAAATTTTTTTTTTAAAAAAAACACCTAACATATCTAGATCTGTTTTTGTATCATTTTTATGATATGGTACTTTAAATCCACTACCAAAATCTATATATTTAAGTTCATTGAAAGAACTAGCTACGTTTAATAAAATATCAGCTCCTTGTAAAAACACTTCAAGATCTATAATATCAGAACCAGTATGCATATGTATTCCTTCAACTTTAATTCCAGTATTTTCAACAATTCTTTTAAGATGAGGTAATTGATAATATGATATTCCAAATTTTGAATTTATATGACCTACAGAAATTTTTTTATTTCCACCCCCCATAATATTTGGGGTTATTCTAATTCCTATAGGATAATTAGGATTTTCATGACCTATTTGTTCTAAAAGAGATAAATTATCTATGTTAATTAGAACACCAGCTTTTATTGCTTTTTTTATTTCTGATAAAGAAACCCCATTAGGCGTATATATAATTTCTTTGGGTTTAAATCCAGCTTTTAATCCTATTTCTACTTCTTGTAGCGAAACAGTATCTAATCCACTACCTAATTTTTTAAAAAATTTTAATATACTTATATTTGTATTTGCTTTACAAGCATAATTTATTTTTAAATTTTCTATATAAAAAAAAGATTTTTTAATCAATTTATATTGAAATTCTATTTTATTTGCATCATATACATAAAGTGGAGTTCCATATCTTTTTGTAAGATCATGGAAATTTATTCCTATATTTTTAGGATAGTTTTTCATATGTTATATATTATTTTATAATAGATAAATCTATAACTTCATTCATTTTACTAACAAAATGAAATTTTAGTCCCTTTAAGTAAACTTTTTTGATATCATCAATCTCTTTTTTATTTGCTTTTGATAGAATAATTTCTTTTATATTAGCTCTTTTTGCTGCTAATATTTTTTCTTTAATTCCTCCTACAGGAAGTACCTTTCCTCTAAGGGTAATTTCACCAGTCATTGCTAAATACGGACGTATTTTTTTTTTCAAAAAACTAGATATTATAGAAGTTAACATAGTTATTCCGGCAGAGGGGCCATCTTTATGAACACCTCCTTCTGGAACATGAATATGTATGTTATACAATTCAAACATTTTTTCATCTATTCCAAACTCATAATTATGAGATTTTATATATTTGAAAGCTATAGTAGCAGATTCTTTCATAACCTCTCCTACATTTCCTGTTATACTCAAGTTACCTCTTCCTTTCAGTAATGTTGATTCTATATATAGAATCTCTCCTCCTACAATAGTCCAAGCTAATCCTGTAACTACTCCAGGGACTTGAATAAATTCATATTTCTCAGGATCATTAGGTGGTCCTAATACTTCTTCTATTTTTGACATATTTATACGTTTTAAATATTTTTTATTCATAGCAATATTTTTAGCAGCATATCTTACAATTTTTGAAATCTTCTTTTCAAGAGATCTTACCCCTGATTCTCTAGTATAACTTTCAATAATTTTTTCAATTTGTTTTACACCTAAAATCAGATCCTTGCTTTTTAAGCCATTTTCTTTTAATTGTTTAGGAATTAAATGTTTTTTAGAAATTTCTATTTTTTCTTCAACAGTATATCCATTCATATCTATAATTTCCATTCTATCTAATAAAGCAATATTTATTGTATAAAGTGAATTGGCTGTAGCAATGAAAATTACCTTAGATAAATCATATCCCATTTCAAGAAAATTATCATAAAATTCTTTATTTTGCTCTGGATCTAAAACTTCTAACATTGCCGAAGAAGTATTTCCTTGAGACCCTAGTCCCATTTTATCTATTTCATCTAATACAAACACAGGATTAGATGTTCCAGCTTTTTTTATTGATTGTAATACTCTTCCCGGCATAGCACCTATATAAGTCTTTCTATGTCCCCTAATTTCAGCTTCATCATTTAATCCTCCTAAAGATATACGAACATATTTTCTATTTAATGCAGAAGCAATTGATCTTCCTAAAGAAGTTTTACCTATACCTGGTGGTCCATAAAAACAAAGTATAGGTGACCTAAGATCTCCTTTAAGTTTTAGAACAGATAAATATTCTATTATTCTTTCTTTAACTTTATCAATTCCAAAATGATCCTTATCAAGTATTTTTTGTGCACGGTATAAATCATAATTATCTTTAGAATACTTTCTCCAGGGTAAATCTAACATTAAATCTAAATAATTACGTAATATTGTATATTCTGGCATTTGTGGATTAGTACGTTGAAATTTACTTAATTCTCTATCAAATTGATTTTGAGCTTCTTTAGACCAATTCTTTTTATATGATTTAATTCTTAATACCTCTACTTCTTTTTCATATGAAAAATCTCCTAATTCTTCTTGAATAGCTTTTATTTGTTGATTTAAAAAATATTCTTTTTGTTGTTGATCAATATCATATCTAACACGATATTGAATATCGTTTTTTAATTTAATTTTTTCATATTCTATATTTAGAAAACGAAAAGTTTCTATTGCTCTTTGTTTAAGAAAATCATATTCTAAAAGAATTTGTTTATTATTAATTTCTATATTAAGATTATATGCAACAAAATTTATAAGAAATGATTTACTTTCTATATTACTAATTGCAAAACTAGATTCTGAAGGAAGATTATAATTATCTTGTATAATTTTTATTGCTATTTCTTTAATAGAATCTATTAATATTAGATATTCTTTATCTTTTTTTTGGGGTTTTTCGTCTTTTAAATCTATTATTTCAGCCTTAAAATAAGGATAAACTTGTATTAGTTTAATTATTTGAAATCTACTAATACCTTGTAATATTACAGTAGTATTGCCATCGGGCATTATTAATAATTTTAATATTTTAGCTACTGTACCTATATAATATATGTCATTGGTATTATTAAATGTAGTCTTATTCAATGAATAAATCTTAAATGAAGATATAAATCTAGGTATATTAAATGAATATATATTAAATGTCGGAATATTGAATTTAGCAATATTAAATGTAGTATTAAAATATTTTTTAGTTAAAATTCCAATTTTTTTATAAGTAGAATATGCAGATTTAAATAAATTAATTGATTTTTGTTTTACAGCTGTAATAGGTATTACTACATCTGGAAATAAAACTACATTTTTTACAGTAAGTAGATATATATATTCTGTAACAGAATATTTAATTCTATTATATTTTTCAATTAAAGGTTTAAAATCTGATGATTCATAATATAAATAATTATTTTTTTTAGATTTAGAATCATATTCTGATTCATTTTCAATATTATGTAATAACATATGCAAATTTTACAATTTTATTTATCGTAATCATTTAAAATAAATATAAAACTTATAAATAAATTTATTTAATAAATATGAAAAAACTTACTAAACGTAATGAAAATTATTCTAAATGGTATAATGAAATTATTTTAAAAGCAAATATTGCAGACAAATCAGATGTACGGGGATTAATGGTAATAAAACCATATGGATTTTCTATATGGGAAAAAATTAAGTTTATCTTAGATAATATTTTAAAATCTACAGGACATAAAAATGTTTACTTTCCTTTACTTATTCCAAAATCATATTTCTCAAAAGAATATAATCATATTAAAGGATTTGCAAAAGAATGTGCAGTAATAACTCATTATAGATTAAAAAATTTTAATAATAAAAATATAATAGTAGATAAAAATTCTAAACTTGAAGATGAACTTATTGTGAGACCTACATCTGAAACCATAATATGGAATTCTTATAAACGTTGGATTAACTCTTATAGAGATCTTCCAATACGTTTTAATCAATGGACTAATATAATACGTTGGGAACGGCGTACCAGGTTGTTTTTAAGAACATCTGAATTCTTATGGCAAGAAGGACATACTGCTCATTCTACAAAAAAAGAAGCAATAAATCAAGCTAAAAAAATTATAAATATATATACAAATTTTTTAGAAAATTTTATTGCTATTCCTGTTATACAAGGAATAAAAACATATAGTGAAAAATTTGCTGGAGCAGAAGAAACATATTGTATAGAATCTATTATGCAAGATGGTAAATCTTTACAAATTGCTACATCTCATTTTTTAGGTAAAAATTTTTCAAAAGCTTTTGATGTTAGATATACCACAGAAAAAGGAAATAAAGAATACGTATGGGGTACATCTTGGGGAATATCAACAAGATTAATTGGCGCTATTATTATGACACATTCAGATGATAATGGTCTAATATTACCACCTAAAATTGCTCCTCTACAAATAGTAATTATTCCAGTTTATAAAACTCAAGAACAACTTAATTTAATAGAAAAACTTGTTCTTCCATTAAAAGAATCTCTTGAAAAAAGAGGTATAAGTATAAAATATGATAAAAGAACTTATTATACTCCAGGATGGAAATTTAATGAATATGAAATAAAAGGTATTCCTATAAGGATAACTATAGGTAAAAAAGATATAGATAGAGGAACTGTAGAAGTGGTAAGAAGGGATACACTTGAAAAAAAAGATATTATAATTAATAAATTAGAATTTTTAATTCCCAAAATTTTATCAAAAATTCAAGATAACATTTTGAAAACAGCTCTTAAAAGAAAAAAAAACTTTTTAATAGAAGTAGATTCTTATGAAGAATTTAAAGAAAAAATAAAAAAAAATAGTGGATTTATATTTGCTCATTGGGATGGAACGTCTGAAACAGAAAAAAAAATCAAAATTGAAACAAATGCTACAATACGTTGTATTCCAATAAATTTTAAAACAAATATTGGTAAATGTATTTTTACAAAAAAAAAATCTACACAACGTGTAATATTTGCTAAATCTTACTAAGATTATAAATGTCTTTTAGACATGAAATTAAAATATCAATCTCTTTTTTTTTATTCAAAAATCCGAATGATATTCTGATAAAGGAGAATTTATTAATTTTTTTATTATTAAATAAAATTTTAATTACATGAGATACTTTATATGAATTACAGGCACTACCTTGAGATACAATTACACCCTTTAAATCTAAATTAAAAGATATCATATTATCTTTTTTAGGAATAGCAATATTTAAAATAGTATATATACTTTTAATAATAGAATATGATAATCCATTAAATCTAATTCCTGGTATTGATTTTTTAAGTTGTTTAATACAATATTTTTTAATATTTTCTATATCTTTTTTTTCTTTTTTAAGATTAATATTAGCTATTTCAATAGCTTTAGACATTCCTAATATACCATAAATATTTTCTGTCCCTGCCCTGACCTCTCGTTCTTGAAAACCTCCAGTAATAATTGCTTTAATATTTAATCCTTTTCTTATAAAAGCAAAACCTATACCCATAGGACCATTGAATTTGTGTGCACTCCCACAAGCAAAATCAATATTTAATTTTTTCATATCTAAATAATAATGTCCAATAGCTTGAATAGTATCTGAATGAAAATAAGCTTTATATTTTTTACAAATGTTACATACAGAATATATATCCAATATATTTCCAATTTCATTATTAACATACATTAGGCTTACTAAAATAGGTGAATTATTATTCTTTTTTAATTTTTTCTCTAGATCATTTAGATCTATAATCCCATTATTGTTTAATTTAACAAAATCAATTACAACACCATATTTTATATATAAGTCATTTAAAGTTTCTAAAATTGATTTATGTTCAATTTTTGAAGTAATAATATACTTGATATTTAAATCGTTTATACAACTACGTAATATAAGATTATTAGCTTCTGTACCAGAAGAAGTAAAAATAATTTCAGATGGATCTGCATTTAATAGATTTGCTATATTTATTCTTGAATATTCAAGAATAGACCTAGTTTTTATACCCAAACTATGAATAGAAGATGGATTTCCCAATGATTCTTTTAAAGAAGAAATCATATAGTTAATAACTTGTTTCCTCAAAGGAGTAGTTGCTGCATTATCAAAATATACTTTTTTCATATAAAGTGATATTTTTTTAAAAAAAAATCTCTTAAAACATATAATAACAATATATTACATGTATAAATTTAGTTTTAAAACTATTCAAAAGAAATTATTAGCAGATATTTTTACGCCTGTAGAGCTATATTTAAAATTAAGAGATAAATTTTCTAACTTATTATTATTAGAATCTTCTGATTATCAAACTACTAAAAATCATTCTTCTATAATTTGTATTAATTTAATATCTGAAATTAGAATTCATAATAATAAAATTAAAATATTATATCCAGATAATAAAAAATCTAATCTATCTATAGATAGTACTTCTCCTACTTCTATACAGTTTTATTTGGATAATTTTATTCAAAAATTTTATAGCAAAAATAATTGTAGTCCTTATTCTGGTTTTTATGGGTATACATCTTATGATAGTGTACAATTTTTTGAAAATATAAAATTAAATTCATTTATAAATAAATCATATGATGTACCTAAAATCAGATTTGGATTTTATGCAAATTTAATTATTTTTAAACATTTTTATAATGAACTGTATATAGTAGAACATAAATTTTATGAAAAAAATGATACATCAATAAATCTAATTATTGATTTAGTATATAATAAAAATTATTCTTATTTTACTTTTAAGACTATAGGAAAAAAATACTCTAATATAACAGATAATGAATATAAAAAAATGGTTTCTTCTGGAAGAAAAGCTTGTCTAAAAGGAGATGTTTTTCAAATTGTAATTTCTAGACAATTCAAACAAAAATTTAAAGGTGATGAATTTAATGTTTATAGAGCTTTAAGATCGATAAATCCATCTCCTTATTTATTTTATTTTGATTATGGAGATTATAAACTTTTAGGATCTTCTCCAGAATCTCAAATTCTAGTTAAAAATAATAAAGCCTATATTAATCCAATAGCTGGAACAATTAAAAGATCAGGTAATGATGAAAAAGATAAAAAATTAGCTCAAAAATTGATTAAAGATCCTAAAGAAAATGCTGAACATGTAATGTTAGTAGATTTAGCAAGAAATGATTTAAGTAAAAATTCTATAAATGTTATTGTTGATAATTATAAAGAAGTTCAATATTTTTCCCATGTCTTGCATATGGTATCAAAAGTTTCTTGTATTTTTAAAAAAAAAATATCTTTAATAAAAGTATTTGGTGATACTTTTCCTGCTGGAACTCTTTCAGGTGCACCAAAATATAAAGCTATGAAATTAATAGATAATATTGAAAAAATAAATAGGGGGATATATGGTGGAGCAATAGGATTTTTTGGATTAGATGGTAATCTAAATACTGCTATAATTATAAGATCTTTTATAAGTAAAAATAATATTCTTTTTTTTCAAGCTGGAGCAGGAATAGTTTATGGCTCTAAAGCAGATAAAGAATTAGAAGAAGTTAATAATAAACTTATGGCATTAAACAATGCTATAGAATTGGCAAAAAATCTTTTTAAGTAAAATGAAAAAAATATTAGTATTAGATAATTATGATTCTTTTACATATAATATTGTACATATTGTAAAAAAAATAACTGATGCAAAAGTAGAAGTTTACAGAAATGATAAAATCAATTTAAAGAAAATTGAAAATTTTAATAAAATTATTTTATCTCCTGGGCCAGGTATCCCAGATGAAGCTAATATTCTTAAACCTCTTATAAAAAGATACGCGAATAGTAAAAGTATTTTTGGTGTGTGTTTAGGTCAACAAGCAATAGCTGAAGTTTTTGGTGGAAAATTAATAAATTCTAAAAGAATATATCATGGAGTTTCCAGTTTAATAGAAATTATAGATGATAAAGAAATTTTATTTAATAAAATACCTAAAAAAATAAAAGTTGGACGTTATCATTCTTGGGTAATATCACAAGATATGTTTCCATCAGATTTAAAAATAACTGCTTTAGGTTCAGAAAAAGAAATAATGGCTATACGTCATAAAAACTATGATGTTAGTGGAGTTCAATTTCATCCTGAATCAATTTTAACCCCATATGGTTTTAAAATAATAGAAAATTGGTTAAAAAAATGAAAGATATATTGAATTATTTATTTGAGCATAAAACTCTTAGTAAAGAAGATGCTCAAAATGTTTTGATATCTTTATATCAAGATAAATTTAATCATAATCAAATAGCTGCTATATCTGCAATATATAATATGAGATTTCCTACATTAGATGAAATAAAAGGTTTTAGTCAAGCTTTAATTGAATTATCTATTAAATTAAATTTAAAAGAATATAATGCTATAGATATAGTAGGAACTGGTGGAGATAATAAAAATACTTTCAATATTTCAACTTTATCATGTTTTATAGTAGCAAGCTTAGGAGAAAAAGTAATTAAACATGGTAGTTATAGTTCATCATCTGTAACAGGATCTTCTAATATATTTGAAATCTTACAATATAAGTTTACTTCTAAAGAAGAAAAATTAAAAAAACAATTAGAAAAAGTAGGTATTTGTTATTTACATTCTCATTTGTTTCATCCAACACTTAAAAAAGTGACAGATGTTAGAAAAAACCTTGGTATAAAAACATTTTTTAATATGTTAGGCCCATTATTAAATACCAGTAATACAAAAAATCAGTTACTGGGTGTAAGTGATTTAGAATTAGCTAGACTATACTATTATTTATATCAAGAAACTGATAAAAATTATTCAATAGTCCATAGTTTAGATGGATATGATGAAATTTCTTTAACATCTGATTTAAAATGTTATGATAACCAAGGGGAACATATATTTTCTCCAGAAGATTTTGGTATAAAAAAAATTAATCCTTTAGAACTAAAGGGAGGGAAAAATAATATAGAAAATACACGTATCTTTTTAGATATAATATCTGGTAATGGAACTGTATATCAAAATGATGTTGTTTCAATTAATGCTTCTTTTGCACTTAGCATATTAAATGAATGTAGTATTACAACTAATTATTATAAAGCACAAGAAGCCTTAAAAAGTGGTAAAGTAAAGAAAATCTTAAAAAAATTTTTAGAAACATAATGAATTTTATAAAAAAAATTATAGAAATAAAAAAAAAAGAAATAATAAGAGATATAAAAAAATATAGTATTCAATCACTTGAAAAAAAAAAAATCTTTAAAAGAAAATGTCTTTCTTTAAAAGAAAGAATTAAATATAATAATATTGGAATTATTTCAGAATTTAAAAGAAAATCTCCATCTAAAAATTTTAACAATAAAAATATTATTTTAGAAAAAATCTGTAAAGAATATCAAGAAGCAGGATCTATTGGAATATCTATACTTACTGATAACAAATTTTTTTTAGGAAGTAGTAAAGATTTCTCAAAAATCCGTAAAAATATATTTATTCCAATCTTAAGAAAAGATTTTCTAATTGATGAACATCAAATTATTCATTCAAAAGCTATAGGCGCAGATGCCATATTATTAATAGCTAAAATTTTAGATAAAAAAAAAATTAAATTTTTATCTACTTTAGCTAAAAGCTTAGGTTTAGAAGTCATATTAGAATTACATGATAAAAAAGATATCTCAAAAATATCTTATGATATAGATATATTAGGAATAAATAATAGAGATTTATCTACATTTAATGTAGATATTAATATTTCTAAAAAATTATATTCATTAATACCTAAAAAATTTAATATTATCACTGAAAGTGGAATTTCTAATATAGAAAATATAATTTATTTATATAATTTAGGATTTAATGGTTTTTTAATAGGAGAAAAATTTATGTCATCCTTTAATCCAGGTGATTACTGTAAAAATTTTATAAAAAAAATTTTTTATGTTTAAAAAAAGAAAAATAAAAATATGTGGATTAAAATACTATAATAATATATCATCGATAATTGATTTATACCCTGATTTTATAGGATTCATTTTTTTTGAAAAATCTCCTAGATTTGTAGGAGATAATTTTTTAGCTCCTGACACAATTGGTATTTCAAAAGTTGGTGTTTTTGTAAATGAAAAAGAAGATAAATTATTAAAATTAAGTATAAAAAATAATTTAGATTTTGTACAATTACATGGATACGAAAGTCCTTATTATTGTAGGAATATTTATAAAAAGGGAATTAAAATAATTAAATCTTTTGGAATAGATAATAATTTTGATTTCGAAAAAATCAAAGAATATATAGATCATGTAAAATATTTTTTATTTGACTTTAAATCAAAAATCTATGGAGGTAGTGGAAAAAAATTTTTTTGGGAAAAAATTTATAATTATAACTTTAAAGTACCATTTATTTTAAGTGGAGGTATAAATTCAAATGATTTTGATAAAATCAATAATTTAAATATACCCAATTTATTAGGAATAGATTTAAATAGTTGTTTTGAAAACAAACCTGGATTAAAAAATTTTAATTTGTTGAAAAAATTCATTTCTAGAATAAAATATAAATATTTATCAGATTATCATGGATTTTATGGAAATTTTGGAGGTGCATATATACCTGAAATGTTATATAATAATATAAATAATTTAAAAAATGAATATAATAAAATTATAAACAATAATTGTTTTAAAAAAAAACTAAAAATATTATTACATAATTATGTAGGAAGACCGTCTCCTTTGTTTTATTGTAATAATTTATCTAAAATATATGGAGCTAAAATCTATTTAAAAAGAGAAGATTTAAATCATACTGGATCTCATAAAATAAATAATACAATTGGTCAAGCGTTATTAGCTAAAGAAATTGGAAAAAAAAATATTATTTCAGAAACAGGTGCAGGTCAACATGGTGTGGCTACTTCCACTATTTGTTCTTTATTAGGATTAAAATGTACTATCTTTATGGGAGAAGTAGATATCAAACGACAAATACAAAATGTATATAGGATGAAAATGTTAGGGGCTAACATAATAACTGTTAATAGTGGCAGCAAAACATTAAAAGATTCAGTAAATGAAGCTATTAGATATTGGATTAATAATCCAGATTGTTATTATATGATAGGGTCAGCAGTGGGGCCAGATCCATATCCTAGAATGGTATCTTACTTTCAATCAATTATTAGTGAAGAAATAAAAGAACAATTAAAAGAAAAAGAATCAGGTATACTACCTAACTATATAATTGCTTGTTTAGGGGGGGGAAGTAATGCTGCAGGTATATTTTATCATTTTTTAGATGATGAATATGTTAAGTTAATAGGAGTAGAAGCATCAGGATTAGGATTAAATACTAATAAAACAGCAGCAACAATACAAAAAGGCTCTAGAGGGGTATTACATGGAAGTATGACTATACTTATGCAAGATCAATATGGACAAATATTGGAACCTTATTCTATATCTGCTGGACTTGATTATCCAGGTATAGGTCCTATGCATGCAAATTTATTTTATAAAAACCGTGCTACTTTTATAAGTGTTACAGATTTTGAGGCTATAGAAGCTGGAATTGAACTATCTTCTTTAGAAGGAATAATACCAGCATTAGAAAGTGCTCATGCCATAGCTAGTTTAAAAAAACTTTCATTTAAAAAAAATGATTTGGTAATCATAAATCTGTCTGGGAGAGGTGATAAAGATATGGATACATATATAAAACATATTGAAAATAAATAATGAATAAAATAAAAAGATTATTTATAAATAAAAAAAAAAATATATTAAATATATATTTCACTGCTGGCTATCCATCTATAGATAGTATGCCACTTATATTAAAAATATTACAGAATCTAAATATAGATATAGTAGAAATTGGAATACCATATTCTGATCCATTAGCAGATGGAAATATAATACAAAAAAGTAATACAAAATCTTTAAAAAATGGTATGAATATATCCGTTTTATTTTATAAACTTAAAAAAGTAAAAAAATATATAAATATTCCAATAATTTTAATGGGATATTATAATCAATTTATAAAATATGGCGAAATAAAATTTTTAGAAGATTGTATAGAATCTGGTGTATCTGGATTAATTTTACCAGACTTACCTCCAAGTATTTACCTAAATAAATATAAAAAAATATTTAAAAAATATAAATTAGCATTTATAGTTTTAATTACTCCTCAAACATCTTTAAAACGTATTAAAATGTTAAGTAGTATTACTGATTATTTTTTATATATAGTTTCATCTAATTCTACTACAGGTACTAAAAATAAGATAAATTTTTCATTTCTAGAAAGAATAAAAGAAATAAATGTTCCTAAACTTATTGGATTTGGAATATGTGATAAAAAATCATTAAATATAGCATTTAAATATGCTGAAGGAGCAATTATTGGAAGTGCTTTTATAAAAGCTATTAAAAAGTCTTATTTAGAAAAAAGTATAGAAAAATTTATAAAATCTATTATAAAATAGGTACACGTTCAGATATAATCAATATCATTTTTTGATCACCATTAATAAGTATAGAAATTTTTTTCTATTTAAAATATTGACATAATTTTTTATGACCTTTCATACCTTTTTTACAATTTCTTAATTGTAACGGAAAAAGAAATTTGTAAAAATCTAAATTTGTAGATGATTCTTTTTTTTTCTTTCTGAAAGAAAAAAATATATAAAAAAAGGAATTTTGATAGTATCTATATTATGTATATAATATTTTTTTTTTAAAAAAAAATTATTATATTCTAATTCTACTACAACTAAAGTAGTTCTCTCTTTAAGAAGACAATAGGTTTTTGAAAACATTTTTTTTCCTGATTGAGAATTGAAAATTTTTTTTAAATCTTTAGGATTACTAAATCCATAGATATTAAATATTTTAAATAAATATGTATTTATTGGATATAAAATTAATAATTTTTTTATATCTATTTTAAATAAAAATGGGTATTTTTTTTTTTCAATTGTAATTGAATTATAAATATAATCGATATGTGTTTTAGAACATACATATTCATAATATAAATATTTTATAGATTTTTGAAAACCATTATAAAATTTATAATCTAAAATTGGTTTTAAAAAAAATCTAATTCTATTTCTTAAATATTTATGATCATAATTACTATTATCTTCACGCCATTTAATATTATTTTCTTGCGCATATAATCTTATTTCTTTTTTAGAAAAAAAAGATAAAGGTCTAATCATTTTTTTTTTAAAATTATTAATTCCTATTAATCCTTTTATCCCCGTACCTCTAATAAGATTAATAAAAAAAGTTTCTATTGAATCATCTAAATGATGCCCTAAAGCTATATAATCACAATATGAATTATTTAATAAATATTTAAACCAATCATATCTCAATTTTCTAGCCATCATTTGAATTGAAAAATTCCTTTTAATTGGATTAAAATTTTTAGATTTAAACAAAATTTTGTGTTTTAAACAAAATTCTTGTATAAACAATTCATCTTTATCAGAATCCTGACCTCTTAGGTTAAAATTACAATGTATTACACAAATTGTAAAATTACAAATTTTAATAAGAACATCTAAAAGAACCATACTATCTAATCCAGAACTAACTGATACATATATTTTTTTATTTTTTAAATAAAATTTTTGATTTATAATTTTTAAAAAATGTTGTTTATAAAACATATAAAAATTATATTATATTTTTTATTTCTTTTACTATATCTAAAAATGATTTATTCTCTATATAGATTGTAGAATCAGCTTTTTTATAAAAAAAAAATCTTTTACTCAAAGAATCACAAATAAAATGATATAAATCATTATTAGATAATTTTGATATTAAAGGTCTATTTTCTTTTTGCTTTAAAAGACGGGTAAATAATGTTTTGATTTCAGCATTTAAATAAATGATTTTGGAATTTGTTTTCATTAAAAACATGTTATGTTTATAACAAGGAGTACCTCCCCCTACTGATAAAATATAGGATTTTTTGTTTTTTAAAAACAAATTTAAAATATTAAATTCTAATTTTCTGAATTTTTTTTCACCATCTATTTCAAATAGCTCAGAGATACTTTTTTTAGTATATTTTATAATATTTTTATCTAAATCATAAAATTTATGATTTAAATTATTAGCCAATTTTTTACCTATAGTTGTCTTTCCAGACCCCATATATCCTATTAGGATAATTTTCAAAATATATTTTATTTGTAATAAAAAAAAAATGATAGTATATTTATATATTAAATAATGACTTGGTAGCTCAGTTTGGTAGAGCATTACACTTTTAATGTAAGGGTCCTGGGTTCGAGACCCAGCCAGGTCACTCTAATGCCTGTCTGCGATCTGGACGGGATTCGAACCCATGACCTCGTGCGTGACAAACACGTATTCTAACCATCTGAACTACCAGACCTTACTTAAAAATTAAGTAAAAGATTTATATATAAATCAATTCCATCTTCTATTTCTGATATAAGTATATACTCATTAGGAGTATGAGACCGAGAACTATCCCCTACTCCTAGTTTTACTGTAGGAAAATTCATTACACTTTGATCAGATAAAGTAGGGGATCCAAATCTTTTGATATTAAGATTTTTAGCTGTTTTTACAATATTATGATTAGGATCTATATAAGATGATTTAAGTCTATATGAACTTGATATTATTTTAGACTTTATATTTTTTTTTATTTTATTTATAATATATTCATGAGAATATATTTCATTAGTTCTAATATCTACAGTAAAATAACAAGTATCTGGTATAACATTTCTCTGTATCCCACATTGGATTTTTGTTACTGTTAATTTTATATTTCCTAATAAGGATGATTTGTTTTTAAAAACATAATTTTTTAACCAGATTATGTCATCTATTGCAAGATATAAAGCGTTTATACCTTCAAATCTTGCAGCATGACCAGTTTTTCCAATAGATAAACAATCTAAAACAATTAATCCTTTTTCAGCTATTGCCATATGCATATTTGTAGGTTCTCCTATAATACCTAAATTGATTTTACCTAAATAACAGAATATACTTTCTACTCCTCTTGTGGCACGAATTTCTTCTTCAGCACTTATAATAAGTATAAGTTTATATTTAGATTTAGGTAAACTATTAATATAAATAAAAGTGGCAATCAATGAAACAACAGAACCTCCTGCATCATTACTTCCTAATCCAATAATTTGATTTACATATTCTTTAGCTAGAAATGGATCTGTCTCCCAACCATTAGATGGTTTAATGGTATCATGATGAGAATTTAATAGGATTGTATAATTATCATTATCATAATTATGATTTTCAATCCAGATATTATTATCTTTTCTTTTTGGATTTAATTTTTTTTTTCTTAAAAAAGATTCTATAATATCTGCAGTTTTGTGTTCTTCTTTTGAGAGAGAAGGGGTGGAAATAAGTTTTTTTAATAACTTAATACATTCTTTTTTTAGATTTTTTAAATCTACTACAGACATAAAATAGTTTTTTTTGTATATTTATTTAAATAATTAGGATTAGATATTTTTACTTTATATACTCCATTTTTTAATGCAAAAAAAGCATTTTCTAATTTTGGAATCATTCCTTTATTAATAATATTATTAATTTTTAATTTATTAAATAAATTTTCTTCTATATTAGAATAATATGATTTTTCATCATTTAAATTATTTAATATACCAATTTTATTAAAACAATATGTTAAAATTACTTTATAATCTTTTGATAAAGAAATAGATAAATAAGAAGCTATAGTATCTGCATTTGTATTTAATAGATTTCCATTTCCATCATGAGTAATAGGAGATAAAACAGGAATTATACCAATTTTAAACAAAAATTTGATTAAATCAGCATTAATGCAATTTTTGTTTTTTAAATTACCAACATATCCATAATCTATATCTTTAAGAGGACGTTTATATGATTTAACTATATTTCCATCAGCTCCAGAAAATCCTAGAGAATTTAATCCTAAACTTTGTAAGTTTGATACTATTTTTTTATTTATAATCCCAGAATATGTCATTACTACTATATCTAATGTAGTTTTATCTGTAATACGTCTACCATTTATCATTTTCTGATGATATCCCATTTTTTTAGAAAAACCATCAGCTATTTTTCCTCCTCCATGAACTAGGATTTTATATCCATCTAATTTAGAAAATTCTTTTAAAGAATAAATTAATATTTTTTTATCCTCTATAATATCCCCCCCAATTTTAACGACATTAATCATATATTTTCTAATATTTCTAGAAAGACGGTTTGTGTAGCAAAAATTCTATTTTCTGCTTGATTTAAAACAATAGAATTTTTATCATCTAAAACAGAATCTTCTACTACTAAATTTCTTCTTACTGGTAAACAATGCATAAATTTAGCATTATTCGATAATTTCATTTTTTTATTTGTAATAGTCCAAGATAAATCCTTACAAAGAATTTTACCATAATTATCATAACTACTCCAATTTTTGGCATATATAAAATCAGCATTTTTAAAAGCTTCATTTTGATTTTTAATAAATTTTATTCCATTTGTAAAATTACTATTCAAATTATATCCATCTGGATTAGTAATATATAATTTTATATTTTTAAGTTGTTTTACCCATTCTATAAACGAATTTGGAACTGATTGAGGCAATGCTTTTATATGAGGGGCCCAACTTAAAACTATTTTTAGTTTTTTTTTTATTTTATTAAATTCTTCAATTGTAATTAAATCTGCTAATGATTGTAAAGGATGTAAAGTTGCACTTTCAAGATTAACTACTGGTACTTTTGAATAGTTTATTATTTTTTTTAGTAAAATTTCTTTATAATCATATTCTCTATCAATAAGACCTGGAAATGTTCTTACAGCTAAGATATCACAATATAAACTCATTACACCTATAGCTTCTTTAATATGTTCTTGTGTATGTGTAGAATTCATAACTGAACCATCAGATGTTTCTATTTTCCAAGAATCGGAATTTATATTTAATATCCAAGTATTACAACCTATATTAAAAGCCGCTTTTTGACTACTTAAACGTGTTCTTAAACTAGGATTAAAAAACACTAATCCAATAGTTTTATTATTACCAATTGTTTTTGAAAGAAAAGTATTTTTTTTTAATTCTATAGCTTTATAGATAAGCTTTTTAACATCTTTTACATCCTTTACACTAATAAATTGTTTCATTGTTTATAACTATTCCAGGGTAATATCGGAATTCTTTTAAATGATTTAATTTCACAAAACGAAATTATAAATACTTTTGCTAAGCAAATATTAGTTAATAAAGGAATATTAAAATCTATAGCTGCACGTCTAATTAAATAATCATTTTTATTATTTTTATAGGTTATATTAATAATAAGATCTATTTTTTTTAAATTATCAATTAGATTAGTATCAGAAATCTTCTTACAAAGAATATTATTCTCAATAAAAAAATTATAAGTTCCATTTTTAGAAAAAATAATATAATTATTTATAATTAATAATTTTATATAATTTAACATTATTTTTAGATTTTTTATAGAATTTATATAAATAAATATATTTTTTTTTGGTATATTATATCCAACAGATAACATAGATTTTATTAAAGCTTCATTAAAAGTATACCCTAAACATCCTACTTCACCTGTGGAAACCATATCTACACCTAAGATTGGTTCTGACCCTTCAAGCCTAGAAAAGGAAAATTGTGAAGATTTTACACCGACATAATCAATTGTTAAAAAATTATATTTTTTTTTATAAAACTTTTTATATTTTAAAAGTACTTTCATAGCTAATTCTACCATATTAAAATGTGATACTTTTGATATAAAAGGAAAACTTCTTGAAGCTCTTAAGTTACATTCAATTACTTGGATTTTTTTTTTTTTATACAAAAATTGTATATTAAATGGACCTGAAATCTGCAATCTTTTAGATATTTTTTTTGAAATATTTTTTATTTTTTTTATAGTATTTAATGAAATATTTTTAGGAGGATATACTAATGTTGCATCTCCAGAATGAACACCTGCATATTCTATATGTTCTGAAATAGCATCATATATAATTTTTCCATTATTAGCAACAGCATCTAATTCTATTTCTTTTGCATTTTCTATAAATTTAGTTATAACTATAGGATATTTATGAGATATCGTTTTAGCCTGTTTTAAACAGAAATCTAAATTACTTTTATCAAAAACTATATTCATAGCAGCTCCAGATAATACATAAGAAGGTCTTATAATAATAGGAAATCCTACTAATTTAATAAAATTATAAACATCAGAAATATTAGATAATTCTTTCCATTTTGGTTGAAGTATATCTAATTTATCTAGAAATTTAGAAAATTTATATCTATCTTCTACTTCATCTATATTAATTGGAGAAGTACCTAATATTTTTACTTTTTTTTTATAAAGATTTAATGATAAATTATTTGGAATTTGTCCCCCCATAGAGATAACAGTTCCTTCAGGATTTTCTAATTCTATTATATCTAATACTCTTTCTAAACTAAGTTCTTCAAAATATAATCTATCGCAGACATCAAAATCTGTACTTACTGTTTCTGGATTATAATTTATTATTACTGAACGATATCCTTCTTTTTTTAAAAAATCTAATACACTAACACAACACCAATCAAATTCAACACTACTCCCAATTCTATATACACCTGAGCCTAAAATCACAATTGATTTATTTTTTTCAGAATACGAAACATCATGATGTTCTCCATTATAAGTTAAATATAAATAATTAGTTTTTGATGGATATTCAGATGCTAATGTATCAATTTGCTTTGTAAAAGGTATTATATTTTTTTTATTCCTATAATTTCTTATAATCTTTGCTATTGAAGGTACTTCATCAATTGATGAAGATATAAGTCCTGCAATTTGATTATCTGAAAATCCTTTTTTTTTTGATTTATATAATAATTCATATGGAATATGATTTAAATTATAATAATATTTTATTTTTTTTTTAGTTTTAAAAAGATTTTCTAATCTAGAAATAAACCAAGGATTTATATTTGTAATATATGTTATATTATCTACTGATAATCCATTTTCAAATGCATCCTCAATAACTTCTATTCTATTATATTTAGGAGATTTTAAAATCTTTATTACTGATTTTATCTTTTTTTTCTTTTTAAATGGATTTATAAATCCATATAACCCTAAATCTAACATTCTAAGTCCTTTTTGAAAAGCTTCTTCAAACGAACCTCCTATAGACATTAACTCACCTACACTTTTCATACTACTCCCAATTTGAGTAGATACTCCATAAAATTTATTTAAATCCCAACGGGGTATTTTACAAACAATATAATCTAAAGCTGGTTCAAAAAATGCAGAGGTTAATTTAGTTACAGTATTTTTTAATTCATGTAATCCATATCCTAATGCTAATTTAGCAGCTATAAAAGCTAAAGGATATCCTGTAGCTTTAGAAGCTAAAGCACTTGATCTTGATAAACGAGCATTTATCTCAATAACATTATATTTATATGAATTATTAGACAAAGCAAATTGAACATTACATTCACCTATTATATTAAAATATCTAGCTATTTTTATAGCAATATATCGTAATTTATTATATTCTATATTATTCAATGTTTGAGAAGGAGCAACTACAATACTATCTCCAGTATGAATTCCTATAGGATCTATATTTTCCATATTACATACAGTAATACAATTATCATAAATATCTCTTACAACTTCATATTCAATTTCTTTCCAACCTTTTAGAGATTCTTCTATAAGAATTTGAGAAGAATAAGATAATGCAACACTTGATATTTTTTTTAATTCATATACATTTTTAGCAAATCCACTACCAAAGCCCCCCAGAGCATAAGCAGATCTAATTATTAAAGGAAATACTATTTCATTAGATGCATCTATAGCCTCAGATACAGAATTTACAGCTATACTTTTAGCTATATTTATGCCTCTATTAATTAACATTTGTCTAAAAATATCACGATCTTCACTTTTAATAATATAGGATATAGGAGTTCCTAAAACTTTTACATTGTTTTTTTTAAACACACCAGAATTATATAATTCAATTCCACAATTTAAAGCTGTTTGCCCACCAAATGAAATAAATATTCCTTGTGGTTTTTCTTTTTTTATTATTTTTTCAACAAAAAAAGGTGTAATAGGTAATGAATAAATTTTATCAGCTATTTTTTCAGATGTTTGAACTGTAGCTATATTAGGATTTACTAAAATCGTAAAAATCTTTTCTTCTTTAAGAGCTTTTAAAGCTTGTGTTCCAGAATAATCAAATTCTCCTGCTTCTCCTATTTTTAAGGCACCTGAGCCGATCACTAATACTTTTTCTAATTTCATTTCTTAGTTTTTATAAAATTCAAAAATACATCAAAAAGAAATTGAGTATCAGTAGGTCCACTTGATGCTTCAGGATGAAATTGAACTGAAATCAAATTTTTATCATAATTTATTAATCCCTCACAAGTATTATCATTTAAATTTTTAAAAAAGATTTTCCATCCATTTTGAATTTTATTTGAATCTATTACATATCCATGATTTTGTGAAGTTATAAAACACCTATTAGTTCCTGATAAAATGACAGGTTGATTATTACTTCTATGACCATATTTAAGTTTATGTGTAGAAAAACCAGCAGCAAGACCTAATAATTGATTTCCTAAACATATACCAAAAATAGGTTTATTACAAATAAAAGCTTTACTAATATTATTTATTGTAGTTTGATATCCTTTTGGATTTCCTGGACCATTAGAAATAAATAAACCATCATATTCTTCATTTAGAAAATTATAATTCCAAGGAACTCTTATTACAGTGCAATCTCTTTCTAAAAAACATCTAATAATATTATTTTTTACCCCACAATCTATAAGCAAAATTTTATGTTTTCCATCTCCATATATTGTTTTTTTTTTTATAGATACCTTATCTACTAAATTATAGTTATCTGGATTATAAAATTTTACATTATCTGAGATAATTATTTTTCCTAACATAGTTCCTTTATCTCTAAGTTTTTTTGTAAGTGATCTTGTATCTATTCCATAGATACCTACTGTCTTATTTATTTTTAAAAAATATGATAATTTTTTATACATATTCCAGTGGAATGCATAATCTGAATAATAAGATGTAATTAATCCAGAAACATGAATATTATTTGATTCAAAAAATTTTTTGATATTTTTTTTTTCTGAAATTATTGGAGGAATTCCATAATTTCCAATTAATGGATAAGTACAAACTAATATTTGTCCTTGATAAGAAGGATCAGTTAAACTTTCATTATAACCAGTCATTGAGGTATTAAAAACTATTTCTCCAGCTGAGGATTTTTCATAACCAAAACTATAAGCTTCATAAATACTACCATCCTCCAAAATCAATTTTGCATTTTTATTTATCATTTTTTAAAAAATACAATGCTTTTTTTAATCTTATAATAAAGGTTTTTATATGTTTTTCTTTTATAGTAAGAGGAGGTAATAATCTTATTATATTTTTATCTAAAGAATATCCTACAAAAATTTTTTCTTTTTTTAATAAAATATTTATTAATTTTTTTACTTTAAAATTAAAATTAAGCCCAAGCATAAGACCTTTTCCTCTTATTTCTTTAATTTCATCAATCTCTTTTAAAGAATTAATAAATATTTCTCCCATTTTTTTTGCATTAGATATAAGACATTCATTTTTTATAATTTCTAAAACAGAAATTCCAGAAGAACAAGCTAAATAGTTCCCGCCAAATGTAGTTCCTAACATTCCATTAAATGGTTTAAATTTAGGATTTATAATTACTCCTCCGACAGGAAATCCATTTCCCATACCTTTAGCAATAGTAATTATATCTGGTTTAATACCAGAATTTTGATGGGCAAAAAATAATCCTGTTCTACCATAACCACTTTGTATTTCATCTACTATAAAAATAGTATTATATTTACGACATAAAAAATCTATTTTGTTAAAAACAAACATCCCTGGATCAATTATACCTCCTATACCTTGTATTCCTTCTGAAATAACAGCACAAATATCTTGTTTTTTTAATTCTTCTTCTAATAAATAGAGATTTTTATAATCAATAAATTTTACTTTATGTTGTAAATTAAATTTAGTAATAATTTTATTATTATCTGTAATTGAAATAGCTCCACTAGTACGTCCATGAAAAGATTTTTTAAATGCTATTATTTTTTTTTTGTTGTTATGAAAAGACGCAATTTTAAGAGCATTTTCATTTGCTTCTGCTCCAGAATTACATAAAAAAACTTTATAATCATAATACCCTGATATATCTAGTAGCAGACTAGCTAATTTTTCTTGTTCAGGTATTTTTATAGAATTAGAATAAAAAGAAATTTTCTTTATCTGTTTTTTTAGATTATTTACGTATCTAGGATGAGAATGACCAATTGAAATTACAGCATGTCCACCATAAAAATCAAAATATTTTTTATTATATTTATCATAAATATATATTCCTCTACCTTTAATTATTTCTATATCTTCATTAGAATAAACATTGAATAAATTCATTATAATCCCAGAGGTTTTAATTTTAACCCACAGGTTTCTTCAAAATTATACATAATATTCATATTTTGAACAGCTTGTCCGGAAGCTCCTTTTATAAGATTATCAATTATACTAGTGATTATTAGTTTATTTTTAATGTATTTTAAATTTAAAATACATTTATTGGTATTTATAACTTGTTTTAAGTGAATTTCTTTTTCAGAAAGAAAAATAAAAGGATCATTTTTATAAAATTTATCATAAATATTTTTTACTTCTTCAAATGAAATATCTATCCTAGTATATAATGTTGATATTATTCCTCTAGAAAATCCTCCTCTATATGGTATAAAATAAATTTTTCCATCATATTTATTTTGTAATTTATTTATAGTTTGTATAACTTCATTTATATGATTATGATTAAATAAATTATATGTTGATATATTATTATTTCTAAAACTAAAATTTAATTTTGAATTATTAATTCTACCGGCACCAGTAGATCCAGTTATAGCACTAATATGTATATTATTTTTTAATAATTTTCTTTTTGCAAGAGGTAATATTGATAATTGTATAGCTGTTGCAAAACAGCCTGGATTAGCAATATTATTATATTTATTTATAATATTTTTATTTAATTCAGGTAAACCATAATTAAAAATTCTTTTTTTAAAGAAAAAATTTTTATTGATTCTAAAATCATTACTCAAATCTATTACATTTATTTTATAAGAAATATTTTTTAATATTTTTTTTGAATGTCCATGACCTACACAAAGAAATAATAAGTCAATCTCATCAGTAATTTCACTACTAAATAGTTTATTACTTTTAATTTCACCTATCAGATCTTTATGTATAGATCCTATAGGAATACCTGGATAAGTAGTACTAACTATAGTTTTTATTTCAACTTTTGGATGATTAATAAGAATTTTAATTAATTCATTTGCAGTATATCCAGCACCACCAATAATTCCTATTTTAATCATATTTTTTTTATATTATGATAAATTTTCATTTGATTACCAAAAATTTTAATAAATCCTTTAACCTCATCACTAGTCCACTCATTATTAATTTCACCATATTTAGCAATTTTAGATTTCATCATATCAAAATTTGATTCAATACCTATTAATTCAAATCTATATGGATATAATAATATTTTTACTTTTCCACTTACTCGTTTTTGAGTATTTTTAAAAAAACATTCAATATCACGCATAATAGGATCTAAATATTGTGCTTCATGTAATAAATTTCCATACCAAGTTGATAATTGCTCTTTACAATAAATTTGCCATTTAGTTAAAATATGTTTTTCTAAAAGTTTATGTGCTTTTATTATTAATAAAGCAGCAGACGCTTCAAATCCTACTCTACCCTTTATTCCAAGTATAGTATCTCCAACATGGAAATCTCTACCTATTGCAAATTTAGACGATATTTTCTCAAGTTTTATAATATTGTTGATTTGTAAATCTTTAATATTATTAACAGAGAATAATTCTCCTTTTTTAAATTTTAATTCTATTATTTTTTTATAATATTCAGATAATTTTGTAGGATAAGCTTTTTCAGGTAATGATGTTGATGATTTTAATGTTTCTTCTCCTCCTATACTAGTACCCCAAATACCTTTATTAATAGAATATTTAGCTTTCTTCCAAGAAATTTTTACACCTTTACTTTTTAAAAAAAAAACTTCTTCTTTTCTAGATAATTTCATATCCCTGATTGGAGTAACTATAATTTTATCAGGACATAAAATTTTAAATGCTAAATCAAATCTAACTTGATCATTTCCTGCTCCTGTACTTCCATGAGAAATAGCTTTAACTTTTAATTTTTTAGCAAATTCAGCAATTAAAATAGCTTGAAAAAATCTTTCTGAACTAACAGATAAAGGATATGTATTATTTTTAAGTATATTTCCATATACTAAATATTTTATACATTTATAATAAAAGTATTCTTTAGCATTTATAGAATAATGAGATATAGCTCCTATATTTATAGCTCTCTTTTCAATTGATTCAAGATCTTTATTATTAAATACTCCAGTATTAATTATAATAGTTATTACTTTATATCCTTCATTAGTTAAATATTTTAAACAATATGAAGTATCTAAACCACCACTATATGCTAATAAGATTTTATCTCCTTTATTTAAATAATTATTTAAATTTATTTTTTTTTTAGGATCATATAATAATCCTGTACATAAACACATTTTTTTTTTATTTCTAATAAGAATATCATAATTAGTACAACTTTTACATCCTTTCCAAAATTTTTTAGATTTAGTTAAATCACTAAATAATACAGGATGAAAACCTAAATCTGTATTAATCTTTATTACTGCAGGACTAGTCGTAATACTAAATATTTTTGAATTCGGAAATATTTTTTTTGATAATTTAAATATTTCTAATTTGATCATTTTAGCTAATCCGTGTAATCTGTATTTAGGAAATACAATAAGTCCAGAATTAGATAAAAAATTTTTATTTTCAAATACTTCAAAGTAACTAAATCCTGCTAAATCTCCATTAAAAAATGCTATAACAGAAAATCCATCACCCATTTTTTTTTTTATATATTCAGGATCTCTTTTAGATATACCAGTTCCTCTAACTTTAGCAGAAGACTCTATTTCTTTACAGATAATAGAAGCATACTTTTTATCATCAGAATTAGCTATTCTAACTGTTATTTTCATTGATTATAAAAAAACAGTACTTTTTATTTTAATTTAAATTTTATTTTATATTCCTTACTAAGGTTTTCTAACAAATTATGATTTATATTTATCAAATATTGTTTTGATAAATATTTTATTTTTTTTTTATTATCATATATTGATATATATAATTTTTGACTTCCTAAATTTTTTAAAATTAAATTTTTTAATTTTTTGATTAAATCATTATTTAAATAATTTATTTCAATAATAATCTCTATACTAGAAGTTAATAGTTTTAATACTTTATTAATATTTAATATTTTTAATATTTTAATAAATATTTCTTTATTTTTAATTCTTTTAATATATAAACTCATGTATATTAGATTATTTTCATATATTAAATTTTTATATTTTTCATAATTATCTCTAATTAGTTTAAATTCCTTATTAGATTTAATATCTTCTAGAAGAAAGATTATGTATTTTTTATTATTTTTTGATATTCTATGTAATGATTTAGATATTATTCCACATATATTAATTTTCTTTCCAAGAATTTTTTCTTTATTATGATTTATATCATATAATGAAGCATTAGTAAAATATTTTGTTTCATAAACATACTCATTCAATGGATGAGAAGTTAGATACATTCCTATTACTTCCTTTTCTTTCTTTAAAAGATCAATATTATTCCATTTTTTACAATTTTTAAATTTTGGTTCTAATATTTCTATATCTTTAACATTACTAAAAAGTGAATTTTTCATATTTATTTTTATATTTTTATATTTTACCCCAAATTTTATAATTTTTTCTATCATATTTGATCCATTTTCTTCATAAAAATATTGAGATCTATGTATTTTTTTTTTAAAATTATCAAAAGCTCCTGATAAAACTAAATTTTCTAAAACTTTTTTATTAACTAATCGTAAATCAACATTTTTTATTAAGCAAAATATAGAATTATATCTATTAATTAGTTTTCTTTCTTTAATAATAGAATTAACAGAATATTTTCCTATACCCTTAATAGCCCCCATTCCAAAACGGATATATCCCATTTTATTAACAGTAAATTTATAATTACTTTCATTTATATCTGGTCCAAGTACTATTACTCCCATACGTTTACATTCTTCAATAAAAAAAGTAATATTTTTTAAATTTTGCATATTATTGCTTAATACTGAAGCCATATATTCAGCTGGATAATGTGCTTTTAGATATGCTGTTTTAAAAGCTATATATGAATAACATGTAGAATGAGATTTATTAAAAGCATATGAAGCAAAAGATTTCCAATCTTTCCAGATTTTTTCTAAAATATTTTTTGAATAACCATTATTTATACCACCATCAATAAATTTTTGTTTTATATTTATTAATACATCTTTGTCTTTTTTCCCTATAGCTTTTCTTAAAAGATCTGCATCTCCTTGACTAAATCCAGAGATTTTTTGTGAAATCAACATAACTTGTTCTTGATAAACTGTAATTCCATAAGTTTCTTCTAAAAATTCTTTAAGCTCAGGAAGATCATAAGATCTTTTTTCAAGTCCATGTTTACGGGCTATAAAATTAGTAATATACTGCATAGGGCCCGGACGATATAAAGCATTCATAGCTATTAAATCATCAAATTTATCTGGTTTTAACCTTCTAAGATATTTTTGCATACCAGGAGATTCATATTGAAAAACAGCAACTGTTTCTCCCTTATTAAATAATTTATAAGTTTTAACATCATAAAGATTAACCTCATCAAGATGTATTTGAATTAGATATAATGTATCTTTAATTATAGTAAGCGTTTTTAATCCTAAAAAATCCATTTTTAATAACCCCACTTTTTCTACAACATCATTATCAAATTGAGTTAATAAAAGATTAGAATATTTTGTTGTAGATACAGGTATATATTTTTTAATATCTGAAGGTGTTATTATTATTCCACATGCATGAATTCCAGTATTTCTAACAGAACCTTCAATTACCATAGCTTGTTTAAGTATTTTAGACTGTAAAGTTTTTTTTTCTTTAAAAATTTTTTTTAATTTTATTACATTTTCTAATTCTTCAGAATTTAATTTTTTTTTTAAATATTTGATATTTTTTTTTATTATCTCTTTTAGAGATATATTAGGTACAATTTTTGCAATGTTATCTGTTTCTAATAAAGGAAGATTTAAAACACGAGCCGTATCTCTTATTGAAGATTTTGCTCCCATTTTTCCATATGTTATTATTTGAGCAACTTTATTTTTACCATATTTATTAACTACCCATTCTATTATTTTTTCACGACCTTTATCATCAAAATCAATATCAATATCAGGTAGAGATATACGATCAGGATTTAAAAATCTTTCAAAAAGAAGATTATATTTTATTGGATCTATATTAGTTATACCTAGACAATAAGCAACAACAGATCCAGCAACAGAACCTCTTCCAGGTCCTACTTCAACACCTATATTTTTTGCTTTACAAATCAAATCTTGTACTATAAGAAAGTATCCCGGATATCCTATTTTTTTTATAGTCTCAAGTTCAAATTCAATTTTTTTTTTGATTATATCATTTATATATAAATATTTTGTTTTAGCTCCTTTATAGGTTAAATACCTTAAATATTCATTTTCATAATTATTCTTTATACAATATTTTTTTATCCATATCTTTGGAATA
This sequence comes from Candidatus Karelsulcia muelleri, assembly GCF_002243425.1. Taxonomy (GTDB): domain Bacteria; phylum Bacteroidota; class Bacteroidia; order Flavobacteriales; family Blattabacteriaceae; genus Karelsulcia; species Karelsulcia muelleri_E. Next base: position 90,201 of record NZ_CP021172.1, on the reverse strand, counting down.
GAAAATTTTGGTAATAAAATTTTATTTGTAATGTCATAAAATTCTACTTTTTCTATTAATTCTTTTAAATTATCAAATGCTTCAGGTAAATCTGAAAAAAGATTATACATTTTATTTTTATTTTTAAAATAAAATTCTTTATTTGGAAATCCAAAACGAAATCCTCTACCTTTTCCTATAGGAGTAGATTGCTTTTGACTATTTTTTACACATAATAAAATATCATGTGCATGATAATCTTTTTGGGAAAGATAAAAATTATTATTTTGTGGAATAAATTTTACATTAAATGTTTTTGAAAATTTTAAAAGAATTTTATTTACATGATCTTCTTCTTTTAAACCATGTCTTAAGATTTCTATATAAAAATCGTCTCCAAATAAATTATGCCACCATTTAAATACTTTTTCAGCCTCATTTTCTCCTTTATTTAAAATAGTAAATGGAATTTCAGAATTTAAATCTCCACTAACTGCTATTAAATTAGCTTTATATTTTTCAACTAATTTTTTTCCAATTCTAGGAATTCCTGAATAATATCCATCTATAAATCCATGAGAACATAATTTTGATAAATTATAATAACCATTTTTATTTTTAGCAAAAAAAACTTGATTATATATTTTATCAGTTTTTTTTATTAAATAATTATCTGAAATATATAATTCACATCCTATAATTGGTTTTATTTTTACTAATAAATTATCATTTAGATTTTTAATTCTATTTATGAAATGAAAAACTCCCATCAGATTACCATAATCAGTTATACCTACTGCATCCATATCATATTCTATAGTTTTTTTTATTAAAGAATTGATATCAATTGTTGAAGAAAGTATTGAGAAAGAAGTATGATTATGAATATGTGAATAATATTTATTTTTATTATTAATTAATAATTCTTTTTTTAAATACACTTTTGATATTATACCAATACGTAATAATTCAAAAAAACATTTTGTAGTTGCTAATACATCTGATTTAGAATCATGTGCAATAAATGTATCATTAAATAACTTTTTATAAAGTTCTGTAAGTGTAGGCCATTTTTCTAATTTACCCATCGTACAAATAGATATTTCTTTAGTATCAATAATTTGTTTTTTAAACAACGAAATTTTTTTATTAATTCTAATAAATTCAGCACATACTATTTTTATATCAAAAAACACATTATGACCAATCAAAAAATTAGATTTTTTTATAATCAAATTAAATTCTTCTAACACAAAATTTATTTGAATTCCTTTTTCAATTGCATATTTTGTACTTATACCATGTCTTTTAGTTGAGTTAAAAGGAATCTCATAACCTTCTGGTTTAATTATGTAATCTTTAAGTTCTATTAATTGTAATTTTTCATCAAGTAATACCCATGAAATTTTTACTAAACGAGGCAAATTAATAATATTATTTATTGGGGTATTAAAAGGTAATCCTGTTGTTTCTGTATCGAATATTATATACATTAATAAAAATTTTAATATAAATTTTAATATAAATTTTAATATAAATTTTAATATAAATAGTGGGTGATACTGGATTTGAACCAGTGACCCTCTGCTTGTAAGGCAGATACTCTTAACCAACTGAGCTAATCACCCCAACCTTTACTTAGATTGTGCATTTGTAAGCTCCACGATATATACTTTGAGAATAATTTGTATATTGCATCAATATATTCTATTCAATAAAGATTTTTCTCTAAATTAAGATTACCCAGCTTAAAGTAGTTACACAAAGATTTATTTTCCGATACAAAATTTAGAAAAAATATTTGATAGTATATCTTCGTTAGTTACTTCACCAGTTACTTTACCTAAATAATCTAAAGCTGTACGTATATCTATAGATAAAAATTCTGGAGAAATTGAATATAAATTTTTTTTAACTTTATATAAATAAAAAATAGCTTTTTTAAAAGATTCGTAATGTCTTGTTTGAGTTATTACTATAGTATTCTCTTTTAAAGAAGTAATTTTTTTAGAAAAAAAAGTTATTTCAGATAATAAATTATTAACACCATATCCATATTTAGCAGATATTTTAAATATTTTTTTATCATTAAATTCTTTGATTTTTTTTTTAATTAAATCATATTTATTAATAATAATCAATATTTTTTTTTTAGGGTATTTTTCTTGTAAAGATTTTACTTTTTTTAATATAAATTTTTCATTTAAATCATCAAAAACATATAATATTAAATCAGATTTATTAATCTTACTATATGTTTTTTTTATACCTAATTTTTCTATATAATCTTTTGTATTATTATTTAGACCTGCTGTATCTATAAAACGAAATTTTATACCATTTATAATTAAACTATCTTCTATATAATTTCTAGTTGTACCTGCAATATTAGATACTATTGATCTTTCATATTTCAATAATTTATTAAATAAAGTTGATTTTCCTACATTAGGACATCCTATTATAGATACTGATATTCCATTTTTTAAAGCATTTCCTATTTTAAATGATCTTATTAAAGTTTTTAATTTTTTAATTATATTATATAACATTTTTTTAAATTCTAAATAATTTATAAAATTACAATTTTCTTCAGAAAAATCTAATTCAAATTCTATTAATGATAATAAATTAATTATTTTTTTACTTAATTTTCTTATTAAAATAGAAATATTTCCCCGCATTTGATTAATAGCAAATTTATGAGAAAAAAATGTTTCTGAATTTACAATATCTAATATTGATTCAGCTTGACAAAGGTCTATCTTTCCATTAAGAAATGCACGTAAAGTAAATTCTCCAGGATTTGCTAATCTTGCTCCTTTGTCAATAATTATTGACAATAATTTATTTTGTATGTAAATAGATCCATGGCAAGAGATTTCTACTATATCTTCTCCAGTATATGATTTTGGTTTTTTAAATAAAAAAATTAATACCTTATCAATAATTTGGTTTTTATATTTTATATATCCTAAATGGATAGAATTTTTTTCAATTTTGTTTTTTGAAAACGAGCAAAATATTTTTTTTATAATTTTAATAGAATTATTTCCTGAAATACGTATAACCGCAATTGCTCCATATCCACTAGGAGTAGCTATAGCTACTATAGTCTCATCATTTTTTAACATGATAAATAATTTTTTTATTCAAAAAAAATATATCTAAAATTATCACCTAAACCTACGTTCTTACTTTTTTTAAATTTCTAATATACATTAATAATTATATTTATTTCATAAATTATGTTTAAAAATCAAAAAGCTGCCATTTTAATTAAAAAAAAATTATCTGAAATATTTAATCGTGAATTAATCTATTTTCCTTATAGAAAATTAATAATAATTACTAAAGTAATACTAAATTCTGATTTAGCTAAAATTTATATAAGTTTTTTTCCAAAAGAAAATCAATATAATCTTATAAAGATTATTAATAATAAATCAAAATATTATAAAAAAATTTTATTTAAAAAATTAAGATTTAAAAAAATGCCTAATATCTTTTTTAAGATAGATGATTCACATTTTACAAATATTTAAAATTTTCGTTAATATCTATATTTTTTAATATTTCAAACATTAGATGTATACAATTTTCTATATCTTTTTTATTAGCCATTTCTACCGTTGTATTCATATAACGAATAGGAATAGATATTAACGCCGAAATTACACCATTATTATAATAAGCGTCTGTACATATAGGTGATACAAGTCTTTGAAAGGATAAATTATTTTTATTAGCAATAAAAATTATTTGTTCACGTAAATTATTGTGTATTGATGGAGAATAATTTATAACTGGTCCCAATCCACATTTTACATCTCCATTTATTTTTTTATCAATCATAGGAGTAGAAGTATCATGACATACATCAGTTATTATAGCTAGATTAGGGTTAATCTTATTACTAATAGCTCCTACTACTTCTTCTTGAACAGAATTTATAACATATAACCCATAAGGTAATACCACATTTTTTTCTTTTATTAACCTCATAACTTCAGCTATAATAAATCCACCTATTTTATTATATAATGCACGACCTACAAAATATTTATTATTCATAATAAAAAAATCATCTGGATAAGTTACCATACAACCTACATTAACCCCCAAATTTTCTACTTCTTTTTTATTAGAAGCACCTATATCTAGAAATGTGGGGGTTTTATAAATTTTAGCAGGCCATACAAATAATCCATCAATAATACCATTTTTAGTATGAATATTAACACGTTTTGAATGTGCTATCTGATGATCAGTACGACCATTTCTAGCTACATAAATAATTCCATCATCTGTAATATAATTAACATACCATGTAATTTCATCTACATGTGCTTCAATTACAATTTTAAACGTCTTTTTATTATTTATAACCCCTACAACTGTTCCATAATTATCTGTTTCAATTGAGTCTGAATATTGTTCTATATATTTCATCCAAATTTTTTGAGCATCAACTTCATTTCCAGTTGGAGAATAAGCATTTAAATATTTATATAGAAAATATTCTGATTTTTTACTAATTTTATACATTATAGTAAATTTAACAACCCAGTTTCTAACCTCCCATTTAGATATGTATAGGTTTATTCCCTGTAGCAATTAATGCTGCTTCTTTAACAGCTTCAGTAAAAGTAGGATGAGCATATGATATTAATGATAAATCTTCAGATGAAGCTTTAAACTCCATAGCTAAAACTGCTTCAATTATTATATCTGAGACTCTAGGACCTATCATATGAATTCCTAAAATTTCATCTGTTAATTCATCAGATAATATTTTTACAAATCCATTAATTTCTCCACTAGAAATAGCCCTACCTAAAGCTTTAGTAGGGAATTTACCTATTTTATATTTTATATTAAAATATTTTAATTCTTTTTCACTTTTTCCTACACTAGCTACTTCTGGATTTGTATAAATTACAGATGGTATTAAATTATAATTTATCAAATTTTTATTAGCATATATCTTGTCTGAGACAAATCTTCCTTCTTTTTCAGCTTTATGTGCTAGCATTAATCCTCCAATAACATCACCTATAGCATATATATTTTCTATATTTGTTTGTAAATTATTATTTACTAATATAAAACCTTTTTTATCTTTTTTTATGCCAAGATTTTCTAATCCTAAATTATTTGTATATGGAATTCTTCCTATTGATAATAAACAACAATCACAGATAATATTTATCTCATCATTTTTATTTATTTTAGCATTAATTTTAACATTAGATTTAATTATATCTATGCTTTCTACTTTTGTTGAAAGATAAAATTTAATACCATTTTTTTTTAAAATATTTTTTAATTCTTTACTTAAATCTAAATCAAGATTACTAATTAGATTTTGTTCAGATTCAATTATTGTTACATCTGATCCTATTTTATTATATAATGATCCTAATTCAATACCTATAACCCCACCTCCTATTATTGATAATTTTTTTGGAATATAATTAAGTGATAAAATATCTGTAGATGAAATAATTTGATTTCCATCTATTTTTGCAAAGGGTAATTCCATTGGTTTAGATCCAGTAGCTATTATAGCATAAGTAAATTTTATTATCTCTATTTTAGAATCTAAAATAGAAATAGTATTTTTATCTTTAAAGCTAGCTGTTCCTAAATAAGTTTTAATATTATATTTAATAAATAAATATTTTATTCCCTCACAAATTTTATTAATAATATTATTTTTTCTATTCATCATTTTAGTAAAATCTAATAATAGATTATCAAATTTTATTCCATGTTTATAAAACATATCTTTAGCTTTATGATAGTTTTCCACAGAGGATAAAAGTGTTTTTGATGGAATACATCCTACATTAAGACAAGTTCCCCCAAAATATTTATATTTTTCTATAATAGCAGTATTAAATCCTAATTGTGAACAACGTATTGCAGATATATATCCACCTGGACCAGATCCTATTACAACAACATCATAATAATTCATATTAATAATTTGTTTTTTATTAAAATTAATATAATTCTCTTAAATTACGAAATTATTTGTAATAATTTGTATTTTTATTATATTTGTATATATATTTGTAATATATAATTTAAAATTTAATTTTTATGTCTAAAAACAAACATGAATTAAATCAAAATGAAAATCAATATAATGTATTAAATATAAAATATTTACGTCTTTTTGCTGATTTTGAAAACTTTAAAAAACGTATAAAAAAAGAAAAATTAGATATTATAAATAATGCTAATGAAACTCTTTTATTGGATTTATTATCTGTTTTAGATGATTTTTATAGAAGCTTAAAAGAAATAAAAAAATATAATAATGTTACTTTAATTCAAGGAATATCTTTGATTAAAGAAAAATTTTATAAAATATTAAAAAATAAAGGACTAAAAAAAATTAAAACAAAAAAAGGTGATGTATTTAATACAGATTTGCATGAAGCAATTACTCAAGTTAAAGCATCATTGGATGAACTAAAAGGAAAAGTAATAGATGTAATAGAGGATGGATATTATTTAAATAATAAAATTATTAGATATTCTAAAGTTGTTGTAGGAAATTAATTAATAATTATAATGATAAAAAAAGATTATTACGAAATATTAGGTATATCTAGAGATGCAACTACTGATGAAATAAAAAAAGCTTACAGAAAATTGGCGATAAAATATCATCCAGATAAAAATAAAGAAAAGCAAGCAGAAGAAAAATTTAAAGAAGCAGCTGAAGCTTACGATATATTAAGTAATCCTGAAAAAAAAAAACGTTATGATCAATTTGGTCATTCTCAAGGAGATTCTGGAGGTATGAATATGGAGGATATTTTTACAAATTTTGGAGATATATTTGGAGATATATTTGGAGATGCTTTTAATGGAAGTTTTTCAGGATTTAGTAATTACAAAAACAAAAATATTAAAGGAAGTGATTTAAGAATAAGAGTTAAATTATCACTTAATGAAATATTAAGAGGAATAGAAAAAAAAATTAAAGTTCAACGCATGAAAATGGCTAAAGGGGTGGAATTTATTTTTTGTAAAAATTGTAATGGAACAGGACAAATAACACGTGTAACGAATACAATTTTAGGAATAATGCATACTACTACTACATGTAGTATATGTGGTGGGTTAGGAAAAAAAAGTGAAAGACTCCCTAAAGGAGTAAATAATAAAGGTTTAAAAAAAAAAGAAGAATTAGTAAGTATTACTATTCCTCCTGGAGTAACTGAAGGAATACAATTAAAAATATCAGGTAAAGGAAATGATGCTCCATTTGGGAATGGTATCCCTGGTGATCTTATAGTTGTTATTGAAGAAATACCTCATGATCAATTAAAACGAGAAGGAAAAAATTTACATTACGATTTATATATATCATTTACAGTTGCAGTATTAGGTGCTTATGAAGAAGTTCCAACTGGAGATGGAAAAGCTCGTCTTAAAATAGATGCTGGAACCCAATCAGGAAAAACTCTTAGATTAAAAGGAAAAGGATTACCTTCTCTTGAAGGTTATGGAAGAGGAGATTTACTTATACATATAAATGTATGGACTCCTAAAAAATTAAATGAAGAACAAAAAAAAATTTTTAAACAAATTAAAAATGATGAAAATTTTATTCCTAGTCCTCAGAAATATGAAAAATCTTTTTTTGAAAAAGTAAGAGAAATGTTTTCATCAGAAAGATGAATGTTAAACGGGTAATTGTAGGAATTTCTGGCGGAGTAGATTCTAGTGTAGCAGCTTTGTTACTAAAAAAACAAGGTTATGATGTTATTGGGATATTTATGAAATATTATAATTTTGACAATAAATGTCCTTGGAGAGAAGATAGTATAGATGCAATGTTAGTCTCACAAAGTTTAAAAATACCATTTTATATCATTGATATAACTAAAAATTATAAAAATCTAATTATAGATTATCTCTATAAAGAATATAAAAAAGGTTATACCCCTAATCCTGATATAATTTGTAATAGTAAAATTAAATTTAAATTTTTTTTAGAAAAATCAATTTTTTTAAAATCAGATTTTATTGCAACAGGTCATTATGTAAGAAAAAAAGAAATTAATGAAAATGGTAAAATTTCTTATAAGATAATATCTGGGATTGATTCTAATAAAGATCAATCATATTTTTTATGTAAACTTAATAAAGTTCAAATTAAAAAATCTATTTTTCCACTGGGGGTGTTAAATAAAAAAGAAGTTAGAGAAATAGCTAATAAGTATAATTTAATTAATGCTAATAAAAAAGATTCTCAAGGAATATGTTTTATTGGAAAAATAAAATTTTTCAATTTTTTAAAAAAAAAATTAGCAGAAAAAAAAGGAATTATTATAGAAATAAATAAAAATAGTCATATTTTTAAATATAAACAAAAGAAATTATTCTATCAAAAAATAGAATATAAAAAAGAATATGGTCAAATTATAGGTCACCATATAGGTGCTCATTATTTTACAAAAGGGCAAAGAAAAGGATTAAAAATTGGAGGATCTAAATATCCACTATTTGTAATAGAAAAAGATATTACAAAAAATATTTTATATGTAGGAATGGGAAAAAATCATCCAGGATTATATACAAAAGTAATTTGTATTAAAAAATATAATATTCATTGGATAAATAAAAAAAAAATAAAAACAAAAATCGAAGTTGAATGTAGAATTAGATATAGACAAAATTTTAAAAAAGCTACTTTATATAAAAAAAACCATGATTTATATGTAGAATTTGAAATTCCACAATTAGCAGTTAATGGAGGTCAATTTATAGTTTGGTATATAAATAATGAAGTAATAGGTTCTGGATTAATATCATAAAAAAAATATGAATTGTAATAAAGCTATTGATAAAAAAATCTTTTTTATAATTAGATTTTCTGTAAATAAGATGAATAAAAAATCTTATGTAATAGGAGGATATGTAAGAGATTTTCTAATTGGAAAAAATGTTTGTAAAAAAGTTTATATTGTTACGGTAGGAGATTGTATTAAACTTGCTAAAAAAGTATGTGAAAAATTAGATCACAAACATAAAATAAATATATTTAGTTATTTTGGAACTGCTATTATTAAATATAATAATTTAAATATAGAATTTATTAGTGCCAATAAAAGATGTTCAGAATTTAAAAAAAAAATATATTTTACTATTAATACTTTAGCTATTAGCTTAAATAATTTAAATTATGGAAAATTAATAGATTCTTTTGGAGGATTATTTGATATAATGAAAAATAAAATAAAATCTACTATAGATTCATATGATTCTCTTAGAATGATAAGAGCTATTCGTTTTTATAATGAATTTAATTTTAAAAATGATAATTTATCAATACATTATAAAATACAAATTATGAAAATTCTTTCTATAGAAAGAATTTTATATGAATTTAATAAAATTTTATTATCTAATAAACCTTCTACAGGAATTTTTTATTTATATAAAATTGGATTATTATCAATAATATTACCAGAATTAAGAAATCTTAAAGGTATTGAAAATAAAAAAAAATTTACACATAAAGATAATTTTCTTCATACATTAGAAGTTGTAGATAATATTACTATATATACTAATAAGATTTGGTTAATATGGGCTGCATTATTACATGATATAGGAAAATCTATAACTAAAAAATATATACCAAATTTTGGGTGGACTTTTCATTCACATGAATTAATAGGATCAAAAATGATTACTTCAATATTTGAAAGACTAAAATTACCTAAAAAAAAATACATTAAATATGTTAAAAAAATTATTAAATATAGCTCAAGACCTATAACTTTGATAAGTTATACAGCTACTGATTCTTCAATAAGAAGATTATTATTTGATATAGGGGATGATATAGAAGATTTAATTTTAATGTGTCAATCTGATATAACAACTAAAAATTATATAAAAAAAATACAATATAAAAAAAATTTGAATTTATTAAAATTAAAACTTCAAAAAGTTGAAGAAAAAGATAAAAAATGGGTGTCTCCTATATCAGGTTATCATATAATGAATATTTTTGGAATAAATCCTTGTAAAGAAATAGGTATAATAAAAAATATTTTAAAATATGCTATTATGAATGGAATAATACCAAATTCTTTTGAAAAAGCTAATCTATTTATTCTAGAAATAGGTAAAAAAATACTTTAATATACTTTATTTACTTTATTTACTTTATTTACTTTATTTACTTTATTTACTTTATTTACTTTATTTACTTTATTTTAAGACTTTAAACCTCCAACTACATGTAAATTTCAATTATACTGAAATATTATATTCTCTTAACACTTGATTTAAAGATGTTTTTTTATCAGTACTTTCTTTTCTTTTACCTATAATTAATGCACAAGGAACGTAATATGTACCTGATTTAAATTTTTTAGGATATGATCCAGGAATCACTACTGATCTTTTCGGAATTAAGCCTTTAGATATTATTGGCTTATCATTTGTAACATCTATTATTTTCGTAGAAGAGGTTATTACTACATTAGCTCCTAGTACAGCCTCTTCTTCTACAATGACTCCTTCAACTATAATACATCTTGATCCTATAAAAGCATTATTACCTATAATAACAGGTGAAGATTGTAAAGGTTCTAATACTCCTCCTATTCCAACTCCACCACTTATATGAACTCTCTCACCAATTTGAGCGCAGCTCCCTATAGTAGCCCAAGTATCTATCATAGATTCTTTTCCTATAAAGGCTCCTATATTGACATATGATGGCATTAAAATTACATTTTTTGAAATATAGGATCCATATCTAGCTATAGCAGTAGGTACTACACGTACCCCAATTTTATTATAATTTTTTTTTAAAGGAATTTTATCAAAAAATTTTAATGATCCAAATTCTATTAATTTAACTTTTTTTATTTTAAAATAAATTAATATTGCTTTTTTTATCCATTCATTTATAATAAGCTTATTTTCTTTTGAAAAAGAAATTACTCTTATTTTACCTTTATCTAAATATTCTATAACTTTTTCTACAGTAAATTTAACATCACAATGATTCAAATTGTCTTTCATATTCCAATATGAATCTATATTTTTTTTTAAATTAAATAAAATTTTTTCCATATAAAGTTTTATATTTAAAATAATATATAATTAATTTTTATGTCAAAAATCTTATGTATTGATTATGGAAAAAAAAGAATAGGATTATCCATTACTAATTCTATTAGATCAATAGCATTTGGTCTAGATACAGTAAATTCAAATAATATAATTTGGACATTATATAAGTATCTTAAATCTGAAGATATAGATACTATTGTAATAGGATTGCCTATAAGATTTGATAATTCTCTATTTCCTATAGAAAAATATATTAAAAAATTTATAAAAATAATAAATAATAAATATCCAAATTTAATAATAAAACGTATAGATGAAAGATTTACATCTAAAATTGCAAATTACTATTTAATAAATACTAGATTAAAAAAAAATAAAAATTTTTTAGATAAAATAAGTGCAACTATTCTATTACAAGAATATATAAAATATTAAAATATATGATATTACCAATCATAATTTATGGAAATTCTTTTTTAAGAAAAAAATGTATTGAGATTGATAAATCATATAAAGATATTAATTTTTTAATTAATAATATGTATTATACAATGTATCAGGCTAAAGGAATTGGATTATCTGCTCCCCAAATCGGTTTATCTATTCGTTTATTTATTATTGAATATCATAATTTTTTTAAACAAAAGTTGAAAAAAGTTTTTATTAATCCAATAATAATAAAAAAATATGGTTATAATTTGATATCTAAAGAAGGTTGTTTAAGTATTCCTAATATAATAGAAAATATAAAAAGAAAAAATAATATAATTATAGAATATTATGATGAAAATTGGAAAAAATATAAACAACATTTTAACGGTTTATTATCAATAATCATTCAACATGAATATGATCATATTGAAGGTAAATTATTTATAGATAATATTTTTATTTTAAAAAATATTTTAATAAAAAAAAATTTTAATTTAAATTATAATTTATATAAATTCTATAAATTATCTAAATTATATAAATTCTATCTTATCTATAGATCTAGATATAGAAATTCTATAATTTAATATGAAATTTTTTTTATCATTTTCTTAAATGAAGAATTATTCTTCATAGCTAAATCTGCTAAGCATTTACGATTTAATTTAATATTATTTTTTCTAATTAAAAAAATTAAATTTGAATATGATATACCATTTTCTCTAGCTGCTGCATTAATCCGTTTAATCCATAATTTTCTAAAATTTCTTTTTTGATTTTTACGTCCAAAATAAGAATATTTAAATGATTTTTCAACAGCATTTTTAGCTACTGTATATAATTTACTTCTTGCTCCATAAAATCCTTTAGCAAAATTTAAAATTTTTTTTCTATGTTTTTTTGATGCTACTGCATTTACTGATCTAGGCATTATATATTAATTTAATAATAATTGTTTTTTTATATTTTTTATATCTGATTTGTGTACTCTAGAAAAGTAGGATAATCTACGTTTTCTTTTATTCTCTTTTTTAGTTAAAAGATGATTTTTAAATGATTTTTTTCTCTTAATTTTTCCATTTACTATAAATTTAAAACGTTTTTTTGCTCCAGATTTAGTTTTTAATTTAAACATAATAATTAATTATTTTTTTTAGGTGTTATTATTATAAACATTTTTTTACCCTCCATAATTGGCATTTTTTCTATTTTACCAAAGTTCTCAAGATAATTGGCACATTTTAATAAAAGTATTTTACCTTTATCTTTATGAATTATAGAACGACCTTTAAAAAAAATTGTAAATTTTACTTTTTCTTTATATTTTAAAAATTTTTCTGCATGTTTTATTTTAAAAAGAGTATCATGCTCACATATTTGTGGACTTAATCTTAATTCTTTAGTTATAATTTTTTCTTGTTTATATTTTTTATTTTTTTTCTTTTGTTCATATAAAAATTTTTTATATTCAAGTATTCTGCATATAGGTGGATCTGTTTTAGTATTTATTTCTACTAAATCTAAACCAATATTAGAAGCTATAGCTAAAGCTTCTTTTAAAGAATAAATCCCATTTTTCATATTATCACCTACTAAACGTAGTTTAGTAGCAGTTATACGTTTATTAACTCTATGTAATTCCTCTTTTTTATAACGTTGGGAATTATTTTTTGTTTTTTTTAAAGCGATATTTTTATATTTTTAAAGTTAAAAACTACTTATTATTTAATTTCTTCAAAATCTACATCTTTAACACTTTCATTATTTTTATATATTTCTTGATATGAAGAAGACAATATATTATTAATTTTATTAATATAATTATCTATATCAGATATATTTTTTGAATTACGAGCATCTTTTAGATTATTTAAATTAATCTCAAGTTTTTTTTTAGTTTCTTCTGAAATTTTATTACCAGATTCTTTAAGTTGTTTTTCAGTTTGAAAAATAATACTATCAGCAGAATTAATTTTTTCTATTTCTTCTTTGATTTTATGATCTTTATCGGAATTTTCTTGTGCTTCTTTTTTCATTCTTTCTATTTCATTTTTGCTTAATCCTGATGAAGCTTGTATTCGTATAGATTGCTCTTTACCAGTGCTTTTATCTTTAGCTGATACATTTAAAATTCCATTTGCATCTATATCAAATGTAACTTCTATTTGTGGAATTCCTCTAGGTGCAGGTGCAATATCTATTAAATCAAATCTACCTATTTCTTTATTGTCATTAAACATTGATCTTTCTCCCTGTCCAACACGTATAGTAACTGCTGATTGATTATCTGAAGCAGTAGAAAAAATTTCTGATTTTTTAGTAGGAATAGTAGTATTTGAGTCTATTAATTTAGTAAATACTCCACCTAATGTTTCAATACCTAATGATAATGGAGTTACATCTAATAATAATACATCTTTGACATCTCCACTTAAAACACCTCCTTGTATTGCTGCTCCAATTGAAACTACTTCATCTGGATTTACTCCTTTAGAAGGAATTTTTTCAAAAAATTTCTCTACCTGTTCTTGTATCTTAGGTATTCGTGTAGACCCTCCTACCAAAATTACTTCATCTATATCTTTAGAGATTAAATTTGAAGCTTTTAAAGCGTTTTTACAAGGATCTAATGATCTTTTAATAAGATCATAAGATAATTCTTCAAATTTAGCACGGGTAAGTATTTTTACTAAATGTTTTGGTCCAGAAGGAGTTGCAGTTATATATGGTAAATTAATTTCAGTTTTTGTACTAGATGAAAGTTCTATTTTTGCTTTTTCTGCAGATTCTTTTAATCTTTGATACGCCATAGAATCATTACTTAAATCTACTCCTTGTTCTACTTTAAATTCTTTAACTAACCAATCTATAATAACTTTATCAAAATCATCACCTCCAAGATGAGTATCTCCACTTGTAGATAAAACCTCAAATACCCCATCACCTAATTCCAGAATAGATATATCAAATGTTCCTCCACCTAAATCATATACAACTATTTTTTGATTTTGATTATTTTTATCTAATCCATAAGATAATGCTGCAGCAGTTGGTTCATTTATTATACGTTCTACATTTAATCCAGCAATTTCTCCAGCTTCTTTTGTTGCTTGACGTTGAGCATCATTAAAATATGCTGGGACAGTAATAACAGCTTGTTTAACTTCATTACCAAGATAATCTTCTGCTGTTTTTTTCATCTTTTGTAAAATCATAGCAGATATTTCTTGGGGAGTATATAATTTATTTCCTATAGGAACTCTAGGTGTATCATTTTCTCCTTTTATTATTTTATAAGGAATATTTTTTAATTCTTCAGTAACTTCTGAAAAGTTACGTCCCATAAATCTTTTAATAGAAAAAATAGTTTTACTAGGATTAGTAACAGCTTGACGTTTAGCTGGATCTCCAACTTTTGTTTCTCCTCCTTCTATAAAAGCAATTATTGAAGGAGTGGTGCGTTTTCCTTCTGAATTAGGAACTACCACTGGGGAATTTCCTTCCATTACAGAAACACAGGAATTTGTAGTTCCTAAATCTATACCTATTATTTTACTCATTTTAATTATATAATTGTAATTTGTTATATTTTAATTAATATTAATATACTTTATTATAATAATAAAATTAATGTGAATATTTTAGGATTTAAAACTTTATCAGCTACAGCTATTTTAAATAATAAATGGTTTTTATTTGATGCAGATAATAAAAAACTAGGGAGATTTTGTTCTATAATAGCAAAAATAATAATAGGAAAAAATAATTTTTTTTTTACTCAAAATCTTAATTGTGGAAATAAAATTATTATTATTAATGCAAGTAAAATAATTCTTACTGGAAAAAAATGGAAAACTAAATTATATATTAGTCATAGTGGATATCCTGGAGGACAAAAAAAATCAACTGCAATTGAATTATTTAAAATTAATCCTTGTAAATTAATATATAAATCTATTTTAGGAATGTTACCAAAAACTTTATTAGGAAGAAAAATAAGAAAAAATTTATATATCTATCCTTATGATACACATAATTTGTATAAACAAAAACCTAAAAATTTAAATATAAATGATATTTATTAAAAAGATGATTCATACTATAGGTAGAAGAAAAACTGCTGTTGCACGAATGTACATGAAAATTGGAAGTGGTTTAATTAAAGTAAATAATATACCTTCTAAAAATTATTTTAATAATAATTTATTATTTAATAAAATATCAAAACCATTATTATTAACATATAATCAAAATAAATTTGATTTTTATATAAAAGTTTCAGGAGGAGGTATCAATAGTCAAGCTGAAGCTATTAGCTTAGCTATCTCTAGAGCTCTTTGTAAATTTGATATTAATCATAAGCCTATTCTAAAAGAACAAAATTTACTTACTAGAGATCCAAGAATGGTAGAACGAAAAAAATATGGTAAAAAAAAATCACGTAAAAATTTTCAATTCTCAAAAAGATAATTTATTATGTATAATATAGAAAAATTTATTAAAGTAGGAGCACATTTTGGTCATACAACATCAAAATGGAATCCAAATATGAGAAAGTATATTTTTATGAAAAAAGGAGGTATACATATTATAGATATTTCTAAAACTATAAAAAAAATAAATGAAGCTTGTAAATTTATTAAAAATCTTGTTTCTTCTGGAAAAAAAATATTATTTGTTGCAACAAAAAAACAAGCTAAAGATATAGTTTCTGATTATGCAAAAAAAGTTAATATGCCTTATATAACAGAAAGGTGGTTAGGAGGAATTTTAACTAATATGTCTACTATACGTCAATCTGTAAAAAAAATGAATGTTATAGATAGGCAAAAAATAGATGGAACATATAATATGATGTCTAAAAAAGACAAATTACTTATAGATAGATTAAAAAATAAATTAAAAAAAAATATAGGATCTATATCTAAAATGAATTCTTTACCTGCATGTGTAATAATAGTTGATGTAAAAAAAGAAAAAATTGCTGTAAAGGAGTGTATTAATTTATGTATTCCTATTATTGGAATAGTTGATACAAATTGTGATCCTAGAAATATAGATTATCCTATACCAGCAAATGATGATTCTTCAAAATCAATTCATTTAATAATAAGTTATCTTACCAATTCTATACTTTAAACATTGCCTGGAGCGGGAATTGAACCCGCACAGCTTTTTAAGAGCTACAGGATTTTAAGTCCTGCGTGTATACCAGTTTCACCATCCAGGCTTTAGTTGAGCGAGAAACGGGATTTGAACCCGTTACCACTACCTTGGCAAGGTAGTACTCTACCAAATGAGCTATTCTCGCAAATTTTAAAAAAGTGATTTGATTTTTTTTTTTATTAAATATAATTTATTAATAGCTTCATTAGGTGTGAGATTATCTATATCTAGATTTTTAATAAATGAATAAATATTATTTATATAATACTTCTTTTTATAAACAAATTTTACATTTATTTTATATCTCTTTATTATAGATAATAATTCATTAGCTCTATTAATAATAGAATCTGGCATACCTGCAATTTTAGCTATATGTATCCCATAACTACCATTATTAGTTTTACTTACATTATTTAATAATTTTCTTGTAAAAATTAGATGATCATCTATTTTGTTTACAGAAACACTATAATTTTTAATATTATTAATATAATTACTAATATTATTCAATTCATGATAATGAGTAGCAAATAAAGTTTTTGGCTTATGAATATTTTTATTTAAAAATTCTATTATTGCCCACGCTAGTGATATTCCATCATCATTACTTGTTCCTCTTCCTATTTCATCCAAAATTAAAAAGCTTCTATCAGATAAATTATTTATTATACTCGCTGTTTCATTCATTTCCTTCATAAAAGTAGATTCTCCCATAGAAATATTGTCAGATGATCCAACTCTACTAAAGATTTTATCAACTATTCCAATAGAAGCATAACTTGCTGGAACATAACTACCGATTTGAGCCATTAATATTATTAATGCTGTTTGACGTAAAATTGCAGATTTACCTGACATATTTGGGCCAGTAATTATTATTATTTGAGAATCATTATTATTCATCATAATATCATTAGGAATATAAGATTTATTATATGAATATATTTGTTTTTCTATTACAGGATGTCTACCATCTTTTATATAAAGATTAAAAGATTCATTTAATTCTGGACATATATAATTATTATCTATTGCACATTTAGCAAATGACATAAATATATCTATTTCTGCAATTAATTTAGAATTAAATTGTAATATATCTGTATATTTAGATATATAATCTATTAATTTAGAAAAAATATTATTTTCTATAGATTCTATCTTCTCTTTAGAAGAAAGTATTTTGATTTCATGATTTTTTAACTCATCTGTTATATACCGTTCACAATTAAATAATTTCTGTTTCAGTAGCCAATGGCTTGGAACTTTTTCTTTAGAAATACTTTTAATTTCTATAAAAAAACCAAAAATCTTATTAAATAATATTTTTAGTTTTTTGATTCCAGTATTTTGTTTTTCACGTTTACAGATATTATTTATATATTCTTTACTTGAATTAATAATTTTTCTCAATTCATCTAATTCTTTAGAAAATCCAGGTAAAATTATTGAATTTGGAGAAGACATAGATAATATTTTTTCAATATGAATATATATATTCTCACAATTTTTAATTTCATATGAAATGTTTTTTAAAACATAAATTTCAGATTTTAAAAGGAGATTTTTTATCTCTGTAATCTTTTTTAAAGATTTTGATAATAAAATTATCTCATGTGGATTAACTTTATAAGAAACTATTTTTGATGTTAATCTTTCTATATCCGAAATATTTATTAATTTTTCGTTTATATCTTTATAAATATTATTATTTTTTATAAATGAATATACTATTTTATGTCTTTTTTTTATCTCCAAAAGATTTTTTAATGGAAAAGTAATCCATTTTTTTAATAATCTTCCGCCCATCGAAGAAATTGTATTATCTAATATATTTATTAATGTTATAGCTTTTTCATTTTTTGATTTTATTATTTCTAAATTTTCTAATGTAAAATCATCTAATGAAACATATTCATTTTCTACTAATTTAGTTATATTAGATATATGACTAATTTTAAGATTACATATACTACAAACATAGTTTAATATTGCTCCAGCAGCAATTATCCCATTATATAAGTTTTCTATCTTAAATCCTTTAAGAGAGTTCGTTTTGAAATGCATTAATAAATTTTCATACGCAGATAAATAATCAAAAACCCAATCTTCCATTCCATTAGAATAATATTTATTTACTATTATTTTTAATAAATCTTTTTTTTTATCTTTTTTATAAAGAACTTCATTAGGATTAAATTTTTTAAAAAATTTCTCTACATAATTACTAGATCCTTCTCCAACAAAAAATTCTCCAGTAGAGATATCTAAAAACGAGATACCAATCTTTCTATTATCTATAGAAATTGATGCTAAAAAATTACTTTTTTTAGATTCTAAAACTTCACTATTAATAATTACACCAGGAGTTATTATTTCTGTTACACCTCTATTTATAATTTGTTTTTTTATTTGTTTTTTTTCTAATTGATCACATATTGCAACTCTAAATCCAGATTTAATTAATTTTGGTAAATAATTTTCTATAGAATGATAAGGAAATCCAGCTAATTCAATTGATGAATTTTTATTACGTTTTGTTAAAGCAATATTAAGTAGTTTTGAACATTTGATAGCATCATTTCCAAATATTTCATAAAAATCTCCTACTCTAAATAATATTATAGTATCATCAGGATATTGATTTCTTATCTCATAGTATTGCTTCATAAGAGGGGTGGCTTTTTTTTTCAATTATTTTAATTTAATATCAAATTTATCTATTATAAGAGATTCTTTTATCAGATCTATATTAAACATATAATCTTTAATTATTTTTTCACAAATAGTTTTTAATCCTCTTGCACCTAAACTTAATTTAATAGCTTTATAAACTATTAAATCAATAGCTGAATAAGTAAATTTTAATTTTATTTTATCCAATAAAAATAGTTCTTTATATTGTTTTATAATTGAATTATTAGGTTCTAATAATATTCTTTTTAAAGACTCTCTTGAGAGAGAGTTTAAATTAGTTATAATAGGTAACCTTCCTATTAATTCAGGTATTAATCCAAATTTTTTTATATCATGTGATGATACAAAATTTAATAAATCTTTACCATCTACTTCTATAGAAACATTTTTTTTAAATCCTATAGTAGATAGATTTAATCTATTTGATATAATATTCTTTAATCCCTCAAATGCTCCTCCAGCAATAAATAAAATATTTTTAGTATTTAATTTAATTAGTTTTTGCTCAGGATGTTTCCTACCCACATTAGTAGGTACATTAACAATGGATCCTTCTAATATCTTTAATAAAGCTTGTTGTACGCCTTCTCCTGAAACATCTCTAGTAATAGATGGATGATCATTTTTTCTAGAAATTTTATCAATTTCATCTATAAATACTATACCTTTTTCTGCTAAAGCAATATTATAATTAGCTGATTGTAATAATTTAGTTAAAATGCTTTCTACATCTTCTCCTACATATCCTGCTTCAGTAAGTGAAGTTGCATCTACTATTGTAAAAGGAACATTTAAAAATTTAGAAATGCTTTTAGCTATAAGAGTTTTTCCAGTACCTGTATCACCTATAATTAAAATATTAGATTTATCTATTTCTACTTTAGCTTTATATGAGTAATAAATTCTTTTATAATGATTATAAACAGCAACAGAAATAGTTTTTTTAGCGTCTTCTTGACCAATAACATATTTATCTAAAAAATATTTTATTTCTCTAGGAGAACTTGAATTAGTATTCAATTTATTAGTTTTTATAATAAAATTTCATCAACAATACCATAATTTTTAGCTTCTTCAGAAGTCATCCAATAATCTCTATCAGAATCTTTTTGTACTTTTTCAAATGGTTGATTAGTATGTTCACTTATAATCTTATTAAGTTCTTCTTTTAATTTTAAAATTTCACGTACAGTTATTTCCATATCTGATGATTGGCCTTTAGCGTAACCAATAGGTTGATGAATTAAAACTCTAGAATGTTTTAAAATAGATCTTTTACCTTTTTTTCCAGAACAAAGTAAAATAGCTGCCATAGAGGCAGCTATTCCTGTACATATAGTAGATATTTCTGGTTTTAAAATTTGCATAGTATCATAAATGCCTAATCCAGAATAAACACTACCTCCAGGAGAATTAATATATATTTGAATACCTTTATTGGAATCTAAAGATTGTAAAAATAATAATTGAGCTTGTATAATATTAGCTATTTGATCATCAATAGGTGTTCCTAAAAAAATAATTCTATCCATCATTAATCTTGAAAAGACATCCATTTGAGATACATTATACTTTCTTTCTTCCATTATGTATGGAGTCATTGATTTGATATAATTATCAATTTTACTACTATTTATAGTTTTTGAACTAATAGCATATTTTTTAAATTCAATTGAATAATTCATTTTTTAATTAAATTTTCATATTTTTTAATAAATAATGTTATTGTGCACTACTACGGTATTCCTTATGAGAGAGAATTTAAAAAAGCTATTGAACAAGAATCAGAAGAAACAAACAAATAATTTAAGATGATAAGTTAATTAAAGCTATTTCTACTGCAAGTCTTATATCTTGATTTTGTTTATATGTCTTTTCAGTATTATTACATATATTTAAAGCTTTAATAATTACTTTTTTATCTATTTTTTTAGATTGAATCAAATATTTCTTTCTTATTTTTTCAGAAAATGATAATAATTTATTACTTCTTATATTCCTTGATATCAGAAGATTTCTAAAATGTTTAGATAAAGAAGTTATAAACAGATTTATGTCTACACCTTTTTCAATTATTTCATCAAATAATAATAAGACTTTATATATATTTTTTTTTATCATAAAATCTGTCATCTTTAAACAATATTCTAGATCTAGTATACCTAATTTATTATATACTATAGTTCTTAATAATCTATTATTAGAATATAAAATTAGTCTATCAAATATTGATAAAGCATCACGTAAAGATCCATATGAATTTTCAGAAATTAATAATAACGCATCTTCTTCATATTCAATATTCTCTTTTTTACAAATATTTATTAAATATTCTTTTATATCATTAACAGATATTCTATTAAAATCATAAACCTGACAACGAGAAATGATAGTTGACAATATTTTGTTTTTTTCAGTAGTAGCTAATATAAATATTACGTGTGATGGTGGATCTTCTAAGATTTTTAAAAAAGCATTAAATGCTGAATTAGATAACATATGAACTTCATCAATTATATATACTTTATATTTCCCGTATTGGGGAATAAAATTTAATTGATTTATAATCTGCCTTATATCATCTACAGAATTATTTGAAGCAGCATCTAATTCTAGAATATTAAACATACTATTTTTTTCTTCATAAGAAAAATGATTTACTTTTCTAGCTAATATTTTTGCACAAGTTGTTTTTCCTACTCCTCTAGGACCGCAAAATAAAAAAGATTGAGATAACATATTTCTTTCTACAGCTTTTTTTAAAGTTTCAGTAATTTGTTTTTGACCTATAACATCATCAAAATCTATAGGTATATATTTTCTATATGACACAACGTATTTATAATACATTTATAATTTGTTTTATTTTATTAGCAGCCTCTTCTAGAGAAGTTACATATATTATACTATTATTTATTATACTATTATTTATTAGTTTTTTTGCTAAATTTACATTTGTACCTTCTAACCTTAGAATAATTTTCTTATTTATACTTTTATTAAAATAATTTATAATGCCTTCAGCAACTATATCACATCGAACAATTCCCCCAAAAATATTTATTAATATTATTTTTACTTTTTTATCTTTTAAGATGATATCAAATGCTTTTTTTAGACATTTTGAGTCTGCTTTACCACCTAAATCTAAAAAATTAGCTGTATTAGCTCCATATAGTTTAATCATATCCATAGTAGACATTGCTAAACCTGCTCCATTTACCATACATGCTACCTCCCCATCTAACTTTAGATAATTGAAACCTGCTTTTTTAGCTTCTACTTCAATTAGATCATA
This sequence comes from Candidatus Karelsulcia muelleri, assembly GCF_002243425.1. Classification (GTDB taxonomy): domain Bacteria; phylum Bacteroidota; class Bacteroidia; order Flavobacteriales; family Blattabacteriaceae; genus Karelsulcia; species Karelsulcia muelleri_E. Next base: position 67,508 of record NZ_CP021172.1, on the reverse strand, counting down.
TTCTTTTT
>NZ_CP021172.1:0-65000 GCF_002243425.1 Candidatus Karelsulcia muelleri | reverse complement strand
TTTGTAATCACTCCACTATATTTAGCAATATAGCTTCTATGTTCTTACAATGCTCCCCTACCGATTTGTTTTATCCCATAGCTTCGGCTATATACTTATGCCCGATTATTATCCATGCTCAATCACTAAACTAGTGAGCTGTTACGCACTCTTTAAATGAATAGCTGCTTCCAGGCTAACATCCTAGCTATCTACGTCAATGAACTACGTTTATTCAACTTAGTATATACTTTGGGGCCTTAGCTGTTGGTCTGGGTTGTTCCCCTCTCGGATATGGATCTTAGCACCCATGCCCTCACTACTGTGAAACATATTACAGCATTCGGAGTTTGTCAAGAATTGGTAGACGATGAAGTCCCCTCATCCAATCAGTAGCTCTACCTCTATAATATTTTAACACAATGCTGCACCCAAATGCATTTCGGGGAGTACGAGCTATCTCCGAGTTTGATTAGCCTTTCACTCCTACCCACAGATCATCCGAAAACTTTTCAACGTTTACCAGTTCGGTCCTCCACTATGTGTTACCATAGCTTCAACCTGTCCATAGGTAGATCACCCGGATTCGCGTCTAATTCTACCGACTATCGCATATTTAATACTTGCTTTCGCTACGGCTACATAACTTCATTATTTAACCTTGCCAATAAAATTAACTCGTAGGTTCATTATGCAAAAGGCACGTCGTTACTTTTTTAAGCTCCGACTGCTTGTAAGTGTATGGTTTCAGGATCTATTTCACTCTTCTATTAGAAGTTCTTTTCACCTTTCCCTCACGGTACTAGTTCACTATCGGTCTCTGAGAAGTATTTAGCCTTGCCAGATGGTCCCGGCAGATTCAAACAGAATTTCACGTGTTCCGTTTTACTCAGGATCCTAATATGTTCTCTATTATAATTAATAGACAGGCCTATAACCTTCTATGGATATTTTTTCCAAAATATTCTATTTTTTAATAAAATAATCAATCTATTAGTCCTACAACACTATTAATAGTTTGGGCTCTTCTGGTTTCGCTCGCCGCTACTAACAGAATCACTTTTGTTTTTTTTTCCTCTGGTTACTTAGATGTTTCAGTTCTACAGGTTACCTTCAAAATTAATGAAAATGAATATAAATATTCAGCAAGTTCCCCCATTCGGAAATTCGCAAATAAATTTATTATCTGCAACTTATCGCAGTTCAAACGTCCTTCATCGTCTCTCAGAGCCAAGGCATCCACCATATACTCTTATTTGCTTATTACGTAAAATTATACTTTTTTTTTATAAGTGGAGGATATCGGGTTCGAACCGATGACCTTCTGATTGCAAAACAGATACTCTTCCCAACTGAGCTAATCCCCCTACTAACAGATAAGTAGTCTCGTGTGGATTTGAACCGCAGACCTCTACATTATCAGTGTAGCGCTCTAACCAACTGAGCTACGAGACTTTAAAAGCCTCAATCTTTACATACATAATTTAACAAGCATTTAACAATACATTTTAAGCATTTAACAATACATTTTAAGCATTTAACTTTTTTTAAAAAAGGTATTTTAATCTAAAAACAGAAATGTTCCAGCCACACCTTCCGATACGGCTACCTTGTTACGACTTAGCCCCAGTTATTAGCCTTACCTTAGTAAGCTCCTTTTACGGACACCAACTTTAGGTACTTCCAACTTCCATGGCTTGACGGGCGGTGTGTACAAGGCCCGGGAACATATTCACCGCAACATAGCTGATATGCGATTACTAGCGATTCCAGCTTCATAGAGTCGAGTTTCAGACTCCAATCCGAACTTAGATCAGTTTTATCGATTTGCTCCTGGTCACCCAGTCGCTCCCTTTTGTACTGACCATTGTAGCACGTGTGTGGCCCAAGACGTAAGGGCCGTGATGATTTGACGTCGTCCCCACCTTCCTCTCGGCTTGCGCCGGCAGTCTTATTAGAGTCCCCGACACTACTCGATGGCAACTAATAATAAGGGTTGCGCTCGTTTAAGGACTTAACCTTACACCTCACAGCACGAGCTGACGACAACCATGCAGCACCTTGTACTCCGTCGTTAGACTAAATTGTTTCCAATTTATTCGTAGTACATTTAAGTCTTGGTAAGGTTCCTCGTGTATTATCGAATTAAACCACATGCTCCACCGCTTGTGCAGGCCCCCGTCAATTCCTTTGAGTTTCAACCTTGCGGTCGTACTCCTCAGGTGGATCACTTAACACTTTCGCTTCACCACTGAATTACAACGTACAAAACCCAATAGTTAGTGATCATCGTTTACAGCATGGACTACCAGGGTATCTAATCCTGTTTGCTCCCCAAGCTTTCGTGCACTCAGCGTCAGTGTAGGCTTAGTAACTTGCTTTCGCTATTGGTGTTCTGTGTGATATCTACGCATTTCACCGCTACACCACACATTCCAGCTACTCCAAACTAACTCTAGTTTCTCAGTATCAATAGCAATTTTAAAGTTAAGCTTTAAGATTTCACTACTGACTTAAAAAACCGCCTACGCACCCTTTAAACCCAATAAATCCGGATAACGCTTGTATCCTCTGTATTACCGCTGCTGCTGGCACAGAGTTTGCCGATACTTATTCGTATATTACCTTCAATTATTTCTATAATTAGAATTTTTTATTCATATACAAAAGCAGTTTACAACCAATAAGGCTTTCATCCTGCACGCTGAGTGGCTGGTTCAGAGTTTCCTCCATTGACCAATATTCCTCACTGCTGCCTCCCGTAGAAGTTTGGTCCGTGTCTCAGTACCAATGTGGGGGAACGCCCCTCTCAGGCCCCCTACCAATCATAGTCTTGGTAAGCCATTACCTTACCAACTAACTAATTGGACATACGCCTATTTTATGCCATAATAAAACTTTAACAATCTTTCTTTAGAAAAAATTGTATTATGAGGTATTAATCCAAGTTTCCTCAGGCTATCCCTCAGCATAATGAAAGTTACGTATGTATTACTCACCCGTTTGCCGGTCGCCAAAAAGACATAAGTTAATATTCTTTTTGCTGCCCCTCGACTTGCATGTGTTAAGCCCTCAGCTAGCGTTTATCCTGAGCAAGGATCAAACTCTTAATTGTTATTTGTTTAAACCTCCAAAATTAATACCTTTTTCAAAAAATTTACTTTTTTTATTACTTTGTTTTTCACTTTTAAAAATTAATATATTATTAATAATATAATTTAATATATTTTTTTTTAAAATAAAAATTATTAAAAAGACATTATTTCTGTTAATTCTAACTTTCAAAAAAGAAATAAACGAAATCTTCGTAATAATTAGCCTATAGAGATGAAAATTGGTTATTTAATGAATTGAAATATCCTTTAATAAAGAAAGAATGAATTTTTTATTAAAAAAAGAAAAAAAAATAATTACAAAATTTTTGGTTTTAGAATCTTTAGAAGAAAAATCTTTTTTTTTAATAAAAATAGGTAAACTTCTACCTTTATTAAAGAAAAAATATCTTATTGATAAATATCTAATAAATAATTGTCAATCTAAAATTTGGTTCAAATTAAATCATAAAAATAATAAATTAATTATTAAAGCATATACTGAAGCTTTAATTCCAAGAGGTTTATTATTTTTAATAACACGTATATTCTCTAATTCACATACTAAAGATGTATTAAATTATAATTATTATCCTTTTATTAAAAAAATTGGTTTAAATTTTGTTTTATCACCATTAAGATCTAACGGATTATTAATCATTCTTAATAAAATTAAGTTTTATGTATTAAAAAATTTAATTTAATCTTTCTATATATTTAATTTATTAAAAAAATACTTCCAATTGTTCTTTACTTAAAAGATTGAAAAAATAAGAAAGGCTACCCTACATTTGTTCCTAACAAATATCATTACCCATCCTCTCTTCTTATAAGACATTTATTATATAATTTTATTAATTTTATTTTAATATTATATTACATATATATTATTTTATATTTTTAATAAAGTAAATTTTCTTAAAAAACATATTCTAATAATAGGGTCTTATTACTATTCGGTATAATTTTACGTCTATGTCTTTTTATGACAATTTATATCTAACGCAATCTTTATCTCCAGATTATCCATTTGTGAAGCAATTGATTTTTTCATAATGGAGGACCAACTCATTGAAATCTTGCTTTCCGTTCTAGTTTTTTTTTAATATATGTATATTTATTGTGTAAGCCGATGTAGCTTAGTAGGTTATAGCACGTGATTTGTAATCTCGAGGTCGGGGGTTCGAATCCCTTCATCGGCTCCCGTTAAATATGGGGGAAGATACTCAAGTGGTTAACGAGAACAGACTGTAAATCTGTTGGTTTTTACCTTCGTAGGTTCGAATCCTACTCTTCCCACAATAAATGCGGAAATAGCTCAGTTGGTAGAGTATCAGCCTTCCAAGTTGATTGTCGCGGGTTCAAATCCCGTTTTCCGCTCAGTTGGTTAAAGAGGTCACAATCCCGTTTTACGCTCAAGTAAGCCGATGTAGCTCAGTTGGTAGAGTTCTTTCTTGGTAAGAAAGAGGTCACGGGTTCAAATCCCGTCATTGGCTCTATAAATTATATAATTTAAAAAAATATGGCAAAAGAAATATTTATACGTGAGAAACCTCATTTAAATATAGGTACAATAGGTCATGTAGATCACGGAAAAACAACTTTAACTGCTTCAATAACAAAAGTTTTAGCTAAAAAAGGACTTGCAGTAGCAAAAGAATTTAGTTCAATTGATAATGCTCCTGAAGAAAAGGAAAGAGGGATTACAATAAATACTTCACATGTAGAATATCAAACTGAAATTCGCCATTACGCACATGTTGATTGTCCTGGACATGCTGATTATGTAAAAAATATGGTTACAGGTGCAGCTCAAATGGATGGAGCAATTTTAGTAGTTGCGGCAACAGATGGACCAATGCCACAAACAAGAGAACATATTTTATTAGCTCGTCAAGTAGGAGTACCTAATTTAGTGGTATTTATGAATAAAGTTGATCAAGTGGATGATAAAGAAATCTTAGAATTAGTAGAAATTGAAATAAGGGAATTATTATCAAAATATGAATATGATGGAGAAAATATACCAATAATACAAGGTTCTGCTTTAGGAGCGTTAAATGGAGAAAAAAAATGGGAAAAACAAATTGAAACACTTATGAAGACTGTAGATAATTATATTAAAGAGCCTATAAGAGATATAGATAAACCATTTTTAATGCCTATTGAAGATGTGTTTACTATTACAGGACGTGGAACTGTAGCCACAGGACGTATTGAAACAGGTACTATAAATACAGGGGATTCTATAGATATAATAGGAATGGGAATAGATAAACTTAATTCTATAGTTACAGGAGTAGAAATGTTTAGAAAAATTCTAGATAAAGGACAAGCTGGAGATAATGTAGGCTTATTATTAAGAGGAATAGAAAAAAAAGATATCCGTCGTGGAATGGTAATATCAAAACCTGGATATATAACTCCTCATAAAAAATTTAATGCTCAAATATATATTCTTAAGAAAGAAGAAGGGGGACGTCATACTCCATTTCATAATAAATATAAACCTCAATTTTATTTAAGAACTACAGATGTAACAGGCACTATTTATTTATTAAATAATATAGAAATTGTAATGCCAGGAGATAATATTTCGGTAGACGTAGAACTTTTACAACCAGTTGCAATAAGTGAGGGATTACGTTTTGCTTTACGTGAAGGGGGACGTACTGTTGGAGCAGGACAAGTAATTAAAATAATTGAATAAATATTACGGGTGTAGCTCAGTAAGGTTAGAGCATTGGTCTCCAAAACCAAAGGTCGTAAGTTCGATTCTTACCACCCGTGCTAATATTAGAATTTGTATAAAATGTATAAAATAAAATATGATATTATATATATAATAATAATTAGTATAATACTATCAATAATTATCTTATTTTTAGATAAGATATCATTTTTTATAATTAAAAAAATATTTAAAAACCAATGTTAAAAACTATAAAAAAAATAATAAAATTACAAATAAAAGGTGGACTAGCAAATCCAGCTCCTCCTATAGGACCAGCTTTAGGAGCTGCTGGTGTAAAGATAATGGATTTTTGTAAACAATATAATTTTAGTACACAAAAAAGTAAAGGAAAACTGTTACCAGTTATTATAACTATATATAATGATAAAAGTTTTTCTTTTATAATAAAAGAACCTCCAGTATCTAAACAATTATTAGAATTATGTAAAATTGATAAAGGTTCAAAAGAATCAAATAAAATTAAAGTAGGAAAAATAACTTTGGCTAAAATAGAGAGTATTGCAAAAAATAAAATTATAGATATGAATTGTTTTAATATAAAATCTGCTATTTCTATGGTAGCTGGCACAGCTAGATCAATGGGTATTGAAATATTAGAAATATGAAAAAAATATACAGCTTAAATGAAGCATCAAAAATAGTAACACAACAAATAATTACAAAATTTGATTCTACTGTTGATATTGCAATATGTCTAGGTATTGATACCAAAATTCCTAATCAATTTATACGTGGAACAGTAAATTTACCATATGGTTCTGGAAAGAATATTCGTGTTTTAGCTTTAATTCCTAAAGAAAGAGAAAAAGAAATAAAAAATTCAGGAGCAGATTTTATAGGATTAAATAAATATATAAATAAAATAAAAAATGGTTGGTTAAAATTTGATGTTATAGTAACAATACCATCAGTAATGATAAAATTGGGGGAATTAGGAAAAAGATTAGGTCCTAGAGGTTTAATGCCTAATCCAAAAACTGGAACAGTAACTCAAAATCCAAATAGATCTATAAGAGAAATAAAGTCTGGAAAAATAGAATTTAAAATGGATAAATATGGTATAATACATACTGCAATTGGTAAAGTTTCATTTGGGTTTGAAAAAATAAAAAAAAATATTTTAGAATTAATTAATGTTTTAAACAAATTAAAACCGCCAACTTCAGAAGGTGTTTTCATAAAAAGAATATATATTTCTAGTACTATGGGACCAAGTATATCAGTAAATACACAAGATTTATGAAAAAAAATAAATTAATATCAAGTTATATAAATATAATTAATAATAACAACTGTATTTATTTAGTTGATTTATCAGAGTTAACTTATGATAAAGTTTCTGATTTTAGAAAAAAATGTTATGAAAAAGATATAAAATTAAAATTTATAAAAAATACATTATTTAAAAAAGCAATACAGAATTCAAATTATAAAGAATTGAGTACAGTGATAAAAGGACAAACTGCTTTAATGGCATCTAATACAGAGAAAAATATAGCAAATACAGCAATTATTATAAATAATTTTAAAAAATTATATTCTTTAAAGAAAGAATATTTAAAAGCAGCTTATATAGAAAATAAGTTATATTTAGGGGATAGATCATTAAATGATTTAATCAATCTTAAATCAAAGAATGATCTATTAATAGAAATCTTTTTTTTAATAAAAAAAAATATAATTAATATTATAAAAAATTTAAAAACCATGAAAGAAATAAAAGAGATCAAAAATACAGATACAGCTAAAATAGCAAATTTAGCAAAAGAATTAGTAAATTTAACTGTGACAGAAGTTAATGAATTAACAATTATTTTGAAAAAAGATTATGGATTAGAATCTGATAATTCTGTCAAAAAGATAACAGAAACCGATTCTATAAATCAAGAACAAAAAAAAGAAAATAGAAAATATAATGTGATTCTTAAATCATCAGGCCCCTCAAAACTAGCAGTAGTTAAATTAATAAAAGAAATTACTGGAAGAGGACTTAAAGATTCTAAAGAATTAGTAGATTCTGTTCCAACAACTATAAAAGAATCTCTAAATAAAGAAGAAGCAGAATTATTTAAGAAAAAATTTGAAGAAATAGGTGCTGAAATTGAATTATTTTAATTGTGAAAAAAATAATAAAAATTATTAAATTCCCTTTCCCTAAGGAAAAAACTATAAATTTTGCTTCAGTTAGAAATAAAATTTCATCTCCGGATTTTTTAGATATTCAAATCAAATCTTTTACTAATTTTTTTTGTATAAATTCTTCTTATAAAAAGATAAGTAATAAAGGTTTTTATAAAGTTTTTATAGAATATTTTCCTATTTCAGATGCAAAAAATAAATTGATTATAGATTTTATATCTTATAAGATATACGATCCTATTTATTCAATAGAAGAATGTCTAAAAAGAGGATTAACATATAATGTCTATATAAGAGCAAGATTCAAAATATATCGTACAAGAAAAAGAAAAGTAACAAGAGAAAATAAAAGAACAAAATTTTTTGAAACAATATATCAAGATGTGTATTTTGGAACATGTCCGTATATGACGCCATCAGGGTCTTTTATTTTTAATGGATCGGAGAGAGTAATTGTTTCTCAATTACATAGATCTCCTGGTGTGTTTTTTGGACAATATGATATACCAAATCTAAAAAAAATATCTTATGCAAGGATTATTCCCTTAATCGGAGCTTGGATAGAATTGTCAACAGACATTAATAATGTTATGTACATTTATTTAGATATAAAAAAAAGATTACCGATAACTACTTTACTTAGAGCATTAGGTTATACTAGGGATATTGATATATTAAATATATTTAATATAGCAGAAGAAGTAAATATAAATAAAGTAAATTATAAAAATTTCTTAGGAAGAACTCTTGCAGCTAGAATATTTAAAACTTCGTCTGAAAAAGTAGATATTCTCTTAGAAAGAGATATAAAATTAAAAAAATATCATATAGATATAATACTTTCTTATAAGATAAAAGTTATTAGTTTATATAAAAAAAATGAAAATAATTTTTATTATTCAATAATCCATAACACTTTAAAAAAAGATCCTACAAATTCTCAAAAAGAAGCTAATATATATATATATAAAGAATTAAAAGATTCATTTCCTAAAAATGATAAAAAAGCAAAATTATTTATAAATAAGTTTTTTTTTTCTGAAACTAACTTAGGTGAAGTTGGAAGATATAGATTAAATAAAACTCTGAAATTAGATTTTCCATTAAAGAATAAAATTCTAAATATAGAAGACATAATTTCTATTATAGAAAATTTAATTGCATTATGTAATAATAAAAAAGAAGTAGATGATATAGATAATTTAGCTAATCGTAGGGTTAAAACAGTAGGAGAACAATTATATACACAATATACAATAGGAATAGCAAGAGTATCAAGAATAATAAAAGAAAGAATTAATGTAAAAGATAATGAAACTTTAACTCCTATAGAGTTAATAAATTCAAAAACTTTAACATCTGTTATTAATTCTTTTTTTGGTACCGATGAATTATCTCAATTTATGGATCAAACTAACCCATTAGCTGAAATGACACATAAAAGAAGAATATCTTCTTTAGGTCCTGGGGGCTTGTCAAGAGAAAGAGCTGGATTTGAAATACGCGATGTTAATTATTCTCATTATGGTAGATTATGTCCTATAGAAACACCAGAAGGTCCGAATATTGGATTAATATCTTCTTTATGTGTTTTTGCAAGAATTAATTCTATGGGGTTTATAGAAACTCCTTATTTCAAAGTTAAAAAAGGAAAAGTAGTTATAAATGAAGCACCAATATATATTAGTAGTGACCAAGAATATGGTAAATTCATAACACAAGCTAATGCTATATTAAATTATAAAACAGGTGTATTAAAAAATAACATTATAGTTCGTGTAAATGCTGATTTTCCTATGGTTAATTATAAAAAAATAAATTATATAGATGTTTCTACTAATCAAATAGCATCTATATCAGCATCTTTAATTCCATTTCTTGAACATGATGATGCCAATAGGGCCTTAATGGGATCAAATATGATGCGTCAAGCTGTACCTTTATTAAATCCTAAAGCTCCTATAGTGGAGACTGGATTAGAAAAACATTTAGCACAATATGTAAATGCATTAATATATGCAGAAGGAGATGGTATAGTTGAATCAGTAGATGCAAATAATATTAAAGTTAAATATTTTAATTCTGAAAAAGAAAAATTACTTTCTTTTGAAAAGAGAAGAAAAACTTATAAATTAATAAAATTTAGAAAAACTAATCAAAATACTTGTATTAATATAAGACCAATAGTAAAAAAAGGAATGTATGTTACTAAAGGTCAAGTTTTATGTGAAGGATTTGCAACTAAAAATGGAAAATTAGCATTAGGTAGAAATATAAAAGTTGCTTTTATGCCTTTCAGAGGATATAATTTTGAAGATGCTATAGTAATTTCTGAAAAAGTAGTACGTGAGGATTGGTTTACATCAATTCATATAGATGAATATTCATTAGAAGTACGTGAGACTAAATTAGGAATGGAAGAATTCACATTTGATATACCGAATATTAATGATGAAAATAAAAAAAAATTAGATAAAGATGGAATTATCAAAATAGGGTCTGAAGTTAAACCTGGAGATGTACTTATAGGAAGAATAACTCCTAAAAAAGAAGGATATCCTTCTTCAGAAGAAAACTTTTTAAAAGCAATTTTTGGAAAGAAAGTAGGAACTATTAAAAATACTTCTTTAAAAGCTGATTCCTCTTTATTTGGAGTAGTAATAGATACAAAAATTTATTCAAAAGAATATGAACAAAAACAATTTAAAATAAAAAAATTAAAGATAAAAGAATTAAATAATCAATTTATTCAAAATTTAAAAATATTAAGAAAATTATTAATTAATAAACTAATTCTTGTATTAGAAGGTTCAGTATCTGAAGGAATATTAAATTCTTCTTATAAAGAAATAATACCAAAAGGTAAAATTTTTAATAAATTAAATATAAAAAAATTATTAAAAAATAAAGAGATTATATATCAAAATTGGGTAAATAATAAATATAAAAATAATTTAGTATTTAAAATCATAAAACTTTATTATTTAAAAATAAATGAATTAAAAATGAAGTTAAAACGTAAAAAAAATAGATTATTAATAGGAGATGAAATGACATCAGGGATTATTAAAATCGCTAAAGTTTTGATTGCTAAAAAAAGGAAATTAAAAGTAGGTGATAAAATGTCTGGAAGACATGGAAATAAAGGAATTGTAGCACGTATTGTTAAAGAAGAGGATATGCCATATTTAGAAGATGGAACTTCGGTAGATTTAGTTTTAAATCCATTAGGTGTCCCTTCCCGTATGAATCTAGGCCAAATTTATGAAACAATTTTAGGTTGGGCAGGAGAAAAACTGGGAATAAATTTTTCAACACCAATATTTGATGGAGCTTCTATAGAAGAAATATCAAAATATACTGATATAGCTAATCTCCCTCTTTTTGGAAATACTTATTTATTTGATGGAGAAACAGGAGAAAAATTTTATCAACCTGTTACAGTAGGGGTAATTTATATGTTAAAATTAAACCATATGGTTGATGATAAAATGCATGCTAGATCAATTGGTCCATATTCATTAATTACTCAACAACCTTTAGGAGGAAAATCTAAATTTGGAGGACAAAGATTGGGTGAAATGGAAGTTTGGGCTTTAGAAGCTTTTGGAGCAGCAAATATTTTACGTGAAATACTTACTGTAAAATCTGATGATGTAAAAGGCCGTACAAAAACTTATGAAGCTATAGTAAAAAGGGAAACAATTCCCAATCCAGGAATACCTGAATCATTTCATGTATTGTTAAAGGAATTAAAAGGATTAGGTTTAAGTCTTAAATTAGAAGTAATAAAAAAAAAAGAAAAAAAAAATCAAAAAATCAAAGTAAGAATAGAGATTAAGGAAAAGGATATAATAAAATATAAAAAAAAAGTTAAAGAAATAAAACTAAAAAAACTTAAAGAAAAGCTAAGTAATAAAACTAAGTAATAAAAAAAAACTAAGCAAATGAAAACTAAGCAAATGAAAATAAAAAACCCAATGAATCTGAGGAATCAAATTCAAATATTGAAAGTTATTAATTTTATTAATAAAATGAGTAAAAAACAATATAAAATTAGTCATTTTATGACTACTAAAATTAGTCTTAGGATTTCTTCCCCTGAAGATATTTTAAAAGATTCATATGGAGAAATAAGAAAACCTGAAACAATAAATTATCGTACTAATAAACCTGAAAGAAATGGTTTGTTTTGTGAGAAAATTTTTGGACCAATAAAAGATTATGAATGTTTTTGTGGCAAATATAAAAAAAAACTTTATAAAGAAATAATCCGTTTAAGAAAATTAAACAAAGACTTAAAAGGATTATTCTGTAATAGATGTGGCGTAGAAATAACAAAAAACACAGTTCGTAGAACCAGAATGGGGCATATTAATTTAGTAGTACCTATAGTACATATCTGGGGATTTAGATCTACTTCTACTCCAAATAAAATCGGTTCTATTTTAGGATTATCATCTCAACAACTTGATCTGATCATTTATTATGAACGTTATGTAGTAATTCAACCAGGAATTGCTAATAGTTATAAGAATTTATCTATAAAAAAATTAGATTTCTTAACTGAAGAAGAATATACATATATCTTAAATAAGATTCCAATAGGAAATAAATATTTATATGATAATGACCCCAACAAATTTATAGCTAAAATGGGAGCTGAATGTTTAGAAGAATTATTAATACGTGTTGATTTAGAAGTTTTATTATCTGATTTAAAAAAAGAAATTACAAATGAGGAATCAAAACAAAGAAAAATTGAATTATTTAAAAGATTAAATGTAGTAGAATGTTTTATAGAAGGTAAAAAAAAAGGAAACAAAATTGAATCTATTATTTTAAAAGTTCTTCCTGTTATTCCTCCAGAATTACGTCCTTTAGTTCCTTTAGCTGGAGGAGGGTATGCTAGTTCTGATTTAAATGATTTTTATAGAAGAATATTAATTCGTAATAATAGATTAAAAAGATTAATACATATTTCAGCTCCTGAAATAATATTACGTAATGAAAAAAGAATGTTACAAGAAGCTGTAGATTCCCTTTTGGATAATTCTAAAAAAATTTTAGCAGTAAGATCAGAATCTAATAGACCATTAAAATCTTTATCTGATTCATTGAAAGGAAAACAAGGTCGTTTTAGACAAAACCTTTTAGGGAAAAGAGTAGATTATTCAGCAAGATCAGTAATAGTAGTAGGTCCAAAATTAAAATTACATGAATGTGGATTACCTAAAGAAATAGCAGCTGAAATTTATAAACCTTTTCTTATTAGAAAACTTCTTGAAAGAAAAATTGTAAGAACAGTAAAATCAGCTAAAAAACTGATATCTAAAAAAGATCCTATTATTTGGGATATATTAAAATATCTTTTAAGAGGTCATCCTGTCTTATTAAATAGAGCCCCCACACTTCATAGATTAGGAATTCAATCATTTCAACCTAAACTTATTGAAGGAAAAGCGATACTATTACATCCATTAGTTTGTTCGGCATTTAATGCTGATTTTGATGGAGATCAAATGGCAGTCCATTTACCATTATCAAATGAAGCAATTTTAGAAGCTAAATTATTAATGTTAGCATCACAAAATATTTTAAATCCTGCTAATGGATATCCTATTACAGTTCCATCACAAGATATGGTTTTAGGTTTATATTATATGACTAAAGAATTAAAATCTACTTATGAAAGTAAAATTAAAGGAGAAGGAATGTGTTTTTCTTCTCTTGAAGAAGTTGAAATAGCTTATAATAATAAAGTTGTAGAAATTCATGCAATAATAAAAGTAAAAGTTAAAATATTAGAAAATATTGGATTAATATCAAAAATTATAAAAACAACAGTAGGTAGAGTATTATTTAATAAAGTGGTTCCACAAAAAGTAGGTTATATAAATAAATTATTAACAAATCAATCTTTAAGAGAAATAATAAATTATATTTTATATAAAACAAATATACCTACTACAGCAAAATTTTTAGATAAAATCAAAGATTTAGGATATTATCATGCCTTTAAAGGAGGTTTATCATTTAATTTAAATGATATAAGTATTCCAAAAGAAAAAAAATCTCTTGTAAAAAGAGCTATTGAAAAAGTCTCTTTGGTAAAAGACGATTATAATATGGGATTAATAACTAATAATGAACGTTATAATAAAATTATAGATATATGGACTAATACTAATGTTAGTTTAACAGAAAAAGTTATTAATTATATGCGAAAAAGTAAACAAGGATTTAATTCAGTATATATGATGCTTGATTCTGGAGCTAGAAGTTCAAAAGAGCAAATACGTCAATTATCTGGAATGAGAGGACTTATGGCTAAACCTCAAAAAACTAGTTCATTAGGTGCAGAAATTATAGAAAATCCAATTTTATCTAATTTCTTAGAAGGATTATCTATATTGGAATATTTTATATCCACTCATGGAGCAAGAAAAGGATTAGCTGATACTGCTTTAAAAACAGCAGATGCTGGATATTTAACAAGACGTTTAGTAGATTCAGCACAAGATGTAATTATACAAGAAGATGATTGTAAAACTTTACTAGGAATAAAAATATCTGCAGTAAAAAAAAAAGAAAAAATAATAGAAACATTATCATCCAGGGTTTTAGGTCGTATAGCTCTAAATCATATTTATGATCCTACTAATAATAAGGTTTTAATAAAATCATCTCAAATGATAGATGAAAAAAATATTAATCTTCTAGAAAAGGCTTCAATAGATACTATTGAAGTAAGATCTCCTCTTACCTGTAAATCTAAAACAGGTATTTGTATAAAATGTTATGGAAGAAATCTTGCGAACGGTTTAATGATTCAAAAAGGAGAAGCAATAGGAGTAATAGCTGCACAATCAATTGGTGAACCAGGTACACAACTTACACTTCGTACTTTTCATGTTGGAGGTACAGCTGGTAATATATATGAATATTCAAAAATAAAAGCTAAATATGATGGAATAATAGAATATGAAGATATTCAAGTAGTTAAAAATCTAGTGATTTCTAGATCATCTGAAATTAGATTATTAAATAATAATAAAGAGAAAGTGATTTTAATGAAAAAAAAAATTCCATATGGAGCTAAATTATATGTTTATAATAAACAATTAGTTAAAAAAAATGATATTATCTGTAGTTGGGATCCATATAATGCTGTTATAATAGCAGAATTTACAGGAAAAATAATATATGAAAATCTTGAAAAAGACGAACAAACTGGTTTTAAAGAAAAAGTAATATCGGAAGGAAAAACACCTACTTTAAAAATAGTAAATAAAAAAAATGAAATATTAAAAAGTTACAAGATCCCTGTAGGTGCACATTTAGTAGTAAATGATGGAGACATTATAAATGAAGGAAGTATTTTAATAAAAATACCTCTAAAAGATTTAAAATCAGGAGATATAACAGGTGGATTACCCCGTTTATCCGAATTATTTGAAGCAAGAAATGATGATGAATATGATTCAAATGATTATAATTCACATAATGCACATGCACATTATAATGCACATTATAATGCACATGCACATTCAAATGCACATTATTCTTCAAATGATAATAATTCTTCTGATGATGATTATTATTATGATTCTTCTGATGATTCTTCTGATGATGGAGATATAAATGAGATTTTAGACATAAAAGGATTAAGAGCTGCTCAAAAAAAATTTATTAATGAAATACAAGAAGTCTATCGTTCACAAGGTGTAAAAATTAATGATAAACATTTTGAAGTTATAGTAAGACAAATGACGCAAAAAGTAGAAATTATAAAATCAGGAGATACTTCTTTTTTAGAAGGTAATATTGAATATACAGATGTCTTTTTAGAAGAAAATAAAAGAATTTTGAACATGAAATTTATTGAAGAATCAGGTGATTCTAAAAAATTTTTTAAAGGTCAATTAGTTAATTTTCATGAATTAAAAAAAGAAAATTATTTATTAAAACTTTCAAATAAAAATCAAATCTTATTTAGAGATGTAATTACTGCTATATCTAAACCAATAATTCAAGGTATAACTAAAGCTGCTTTACAAACTAAATCTTTTCTTTCTGCTGCGTCTTTTCAAGAAACTACAAAAGTTTTATACGAGGCAGCTATAAGTAATAAAACAGATTATTTAAATGGATTAAAAGAAAATGTTATATTAGGCAATAAAATTCCTGCAGGAACTGGATTAAAAAAATCTTCTTATGAAGAAATTATAATTGGTGATGGTAATCAAAAACTTAAAAAAAAATATTCAGAAATTAATAAAAAACTTAAAATAAATAAATATTTAATGGATAATTAATTTTTGTTAAAAACAGACCTTTTGCTGGTGCAGAAATTCCTGCAAAATTTCTATCTTTAGCATATAAAATGTTAATAAAATCTTTTATTGTTATTTTTCCTATTCCTAACTCAATTAAAGTACCTACTATAGATCTTACCATATTTCTTAAATATCTATTTGCTTCAATATTAAAATATAATATATTATTTTTTATATGCCATTTAGCATTAAATATATTACATATATATGTTTTATAATTACATTTGTTTTTACAAAAACTAGTATAGTCTTTAGATTTTTTAAGTATTTTTGCACCTTGATTTAAAGTATTTAATTTTATTTTTTGTTTTGATAACCATTGCCAACTTTTATCAAGATAAAAAGTATTTTTACCTAAAGAGATCCTATATTCATATACTCTACTTATAGCAGTAAAACGAGCATGAATTTGTTTTTTTACAGGAAAAATATTTATAATATTAATATTTAAAGGTAAAAAAGAATTTAATTTAAATAGAAAATTTCTATATAATAGAATTTTTTTTTCATAAAACTCAAAATGAGCAAACATTTGTATAGCATGTACACCAGTATCAGTCCTTCCTGCTCCTATAATTTTTATACTTTTTTTTAATAAAAAACTTAAACAGTTTTCTATTGTTTCTTGTACAGAAATATTTTTTTTTTGTATTTGCCATCCATAAAATGATGCACCATGATAAGATATTTCTAAAAAAAATCTCAATTTTAATTAAAATAAATTAAATTATTAATTTTTTTTATGATAAAAAAAAAATTTTAGTAAAAAAAAAAGAAAACTTAATAAGAATTGATACATATATCAAATTTATTTTACATAAAACAAATAGAAATTTTATACAAAAAATTATAGAAAAAGGATTTGTTTATGTAAATAACATTTTAATAAAAAAAAATTATATAGTTAAAATAAATGATGTAATAGAAATTTTTCTTCCTGAAAAACAAAAAAATATTATACCTGAAAATTTAAAAATAAATATCTTTTATGAAGATGAATACGTTATTATTATTAATAAACAATCTGGTTTAGTTGTCCATCCAGGTAAAGGTAATGAATCTATGACTCTAATTAATGGTTTACATTTTTATTTCTTAAAAAAGAATTTAAAAAATAATATTTATAATAAAATTCCAATTCTAGTACATAGAATAGATAAAGGAACAAGTGGATTAATTTTAGTAGCAAAAGATAAAAAGATTTTAGAAAAAATTTCTAAACAGTTTTCTATTAATCATATAAAAAGAAAATATATTACTTTAGTATGGGGATATATTAAAAATAATAAAGGAACTATTATATGTAATATAGGTAGAAGTTTAAAAAACAGAATATATATGAATGTTTTTCCTAATGGAATTTATGGAAAATTTTCTATTACACATTATAAAGTATTAGAAAGATTTAAGTATGTTACACTTTTAAAGTGTACTTTAGAAACTGGACGAACTCATCAAATTAGAGTACATTTAAAATATATTGGGCATCCAATTCTTAATGATAAAGATTATGGAGGTATTAATACTTTTAAAGAAAAAAAATATATAAAAAAATTATTTATTAATATGAAATCTCAAGCTTTACATGCTTATTATATAGAATATATACATCCTATATATCGAAAAAAAAATTATTTGATATGTCCTATTCCTGATAGGATAAAATTTTTAATAAAAAATTTACGTTTATTTAAATAAATAAATTTATTTATATATATTTGTATTGGTGAACGTAGCTCAATTGGTTAGAGCATTAGATTGTGGTTCTAATGGTTGCCGGTTCAATTCTGGTCGTCCACCCTTCCTTCTAAAAACTTATTTACATCATTAGAATTAACTATTTTTTCTTTAAAAGAATAATTATTGTGTTTTTTAAACATAAATATTATTTTAGTCATTCTTTTATATTTTTCTTTTTTCATATTAAATTATTTTATTTCTTTATGAATTGTATTTCTATTTAAAATAGAATTATATTTTTTTAATTCTAATCTTTCTGGATTATTTTTTTTATTTTTTGTAGTAACATATCTAGATGTACCAGATAATCCACTATTTTTATGCTCTGTACATTCTATTATTACTTGAATTCTAATATTTTTTTTTGACATTAATTTTTTTTAAAGTTTTTTCAATTCCAAATTTATTAATTGTTTTTATTCCTGCAGAAGATACTTTTATAAGTATCCATTTGTTTTTAATAAAAAATCGTTTTTTACTTAAATTTAAATTAAAAATACGTTTAGTTTTATTATTTGCATGTGATACTTGATTTCCCATCATTGGCTTTTTACCTGTTATTTGACATAATTTTGACATAAATTAAAAAATTTTATCAATTTTCATATATTTAATCAAAACTTTAGGAATTATTATATAATTTTTATATTGATTATTTTCTAATATAGCTGAGATTATTCTGGGAATAGCTAAAGAACTACCATTCAATGTATGACATAATTTAATTTTTCCATCAAATGTACGATATCTTAATTTAAGCCTATTTGATTGAAAATTTGTACAATTTGATACTGAACTAACTTCTAACCATTTTTTTTGTCCAGGAGAATAAACTTCAAAATCATAAGTTAAAGCTGAAGTAAATCCTAAATCTTTTCCACATAACCTAATTATTCTAAATGGTAAATTTAATGATCTCAATAAAGATTTAATATGATTAACCATATCATTAAATGATAAATATGAATCTTTACAGGTACTTATTTGTATAATTTCAACTTTATCAAACTGATGCAGTCTATTTAATCCACGAACTTTAGATCCATATGATCCTGATTCTCTTCTAAAACAAGAAGTATAAGTTGTTGCTTTTATAGGTAATTCTGATTCTTTAAAAATTGTTTTTTGAAAAATATTGATTAACGGAACTTCTCCTGTTGGAATAAGATATAAATTATCATAATTTATATTATACATTTGATATTTTTTATCTGGAATTTGACCTGTTCCATAAACAGAATTTATATTTACAATATATGGAAGAATATATTCCATGTATCCTGATGATATATTTTTTTCTAAAAAAAATTGTATTAAACTACGTTGTAGTAAAGCTCCTTTATTAAAAAAAACATTAAATCCATTTCCAGAAATAATAGCACCTTTTTTTGTACTAAAAAGTTTAAATTTTTCTCCTAATTCCCAATGATAGATTTTATTTTTATAATTATTAATAATTTCTCTTTTATAAAGAATATATAAAACCTTTTTTTGTACTTCTTCAAAAGGTAAATTAGGAATTTTAATAATTATTTCAAAAATTTTATTTTTAATTTTCTTTATAAAAAAAAGATTTATTTTTAATTTTTCTTTTAAGAAAGAAGAGTAATTACGTATTATTTCTTCATTTTTTTTTATTTTTTTAGAAAAAAATTTAATATAATAAATTAAATTATCTAATTTAGATTTTATTTTTTTTTTCTTCTTATAAAGAAAAAGAATATAATTTATTAAATATAATTTATAAAAGTTTCTTTTTATTAAACCAATAATAATTATTTTTTTATTCTTTTCTATAAAAGAAACTTTTAACATTTGTTTTTATTAAAAAATTTATCATAAGTATCTATTTTTCTTTTATAAAGAACCCCAAAAGGACATGGAAATCTTTTTTTTTCATAAAATAATTTTGATAAAAAAAATGCTTGATTTATATCATAAATATCATGTATCCATATTTGTTTTTTTAAAAAATTATTATTTCTAATAATTTTTATCTTATTATTATATAATAATATACATTTACTTTTTCCAAAAAATAATGGTTTTTTTTGCTCAAGATATAATGTATTTGACTCTTTCGTAAAAGCTTTCGTAAAAGAGTCAAATACACCATTATTAAAAATGTTACAATTTTGATATATTTCTAAAAATGAAGTACCTATATGGTTATTACTTGCTATAAGCATTTTTTTTAAATGTTTTATATTTATATCTATACTACGTGCCACAAAAGTAGCTCCAGCTCCTAAAGCTAATGATAAAGTATTAAATGGTCTTTCAATAGTTCCTAAAGGAGAAGATTTTGTTTTTACTCCCAAAGAAGATGTTGGAGAATATTGTCCTTTTGTTAATCCATAAATTTTATTATTAAATAGTAATATATTAACATTTATATTTCTTCTAAATAAATGAATAAGATGATTACCTCCTATAGATAACCCATCTCCATCTCCTGTAATAATCCATACACTCAAATTTGTTTTTGATAATTTTATTCCTGTAGCAATAGCAGTAGCTCTTCCATGAATTCCATGTATTCCATATGTATCTAAATCATATGGTAATCTAGAAGAACATCCAATCCCTGATACAAAAACTATTTTATGTTTATTAACACCTATTTCTGGTAAAATAGATTGTATTTGTTTTAAAATAGAAAAATTTCCACATCCTGGACACCAGTTACTATTATTCATTTTATACCTGATCTAAATCTAATGTGGTATCTCCTGGAATTGAACCAGGGACACACGAATTTTCAGTCCGTTGCTCTACCATCTGAGCTAAGATACCATTATTTCATACCATAGGAAATATTACTAATTCTGAAGCTCCTATCTTTTAAATTGCTAAAACATTATGATGATTGAAGAATACCTTGTTCTAAATTAACTTTAAATAACAATATTTATAATTTTATTACGTAATATAAATATTTTTTTAGGTTTATTATTATTTAAATAAGTATTTTGATTATTTAATAAAATCTTTTCAAGATTATTGATCTTTTCACATTTGTTTAATTTTATTTTAAAACGTAATTTTCCATTAAATGTAACAGGATAATTAAATTCATCTTCTAAAATAGAATTTAGATAAAAATCTGGAAATTTAGCAAAAAATATAGATTTTTTTTTTCCTAATTTATACCAAATTTCTTCAGAAAGATGGGGGGCATAAAAACTAAGTAAAATAGTTATTGGTTCTAATATCTGTCTTTTATAACATTTAATTTTTATTAATTGATTTAATCTTATCATAAATTCACTTATAGGTATATTAAAAGAAAAAGATTCTATATTAGATTTTATTTTTTTTATAGTTTTATTTAAAAATTTTAATTCTTCTATAGAAGGAGAATTTTCATCTACATAAAATTTACCTTTTATATGAAAAAAATTACAAAATCTTTTTAAGAAATTAAAAATTCCATTTATACTTTTTATATCCCAAATTTTAGATTTTTCTAATGGTCCTAAAAACATTTCATACATACGTAATGTATCAGCACCATATTTCTCATAAATAAAATCTGGATTAACTACATTATACTTAGATTTAGACATTTTTTCAATTTTACGATCACATCTAAATTTTCCATTATCTAATATAAATTTATAATTATTAAATTCATAACGCAAATTATTTATTTTTTTTATATCTACCTCATTATTATTTTTAATAAATTTAATATCTATATTAATTTCTTGTAGCTTTTTTTTTTCTTTTAAGTCTAAAAGACTAGATGAAATATATTCTTTTTTATTATTATTACAATAAATAATAGCTGATTTTCCTAAAATCATTCCTTGATTCATAATTTTTTTAAAAGGTTCTTCTGAACTTACAAATCCATAATCTTTTAAAAATTTATGCCAAAATCTTGCATAAATTAAATGACCTGTTGCATGTTCTATACCTCCTACATAAAGATCAACATTTTTCCAATATTTTTCTTTTTTTTTTTTTACAAAAAAATATTTATTATTAGGATCCATATATCGTATATAATACCAACTAGAACCTGCCCAACTAGGCATAGTATTAGTTTCTAAAGAAAAAATAGTTTTATTATTTATTAAATATGTATATACTATTTTATTGATCTTTTTATCCCAAGCCCAAAATTTAGCTCTAGTTAATGGAGAATTACCATTAGGTAAATATGTATCAAGATTTGGTAATAATAAAGGTAATTTATTTACTTTTATTGTTTTAGGTATTTTTTTTTTAAAAAAAATTGGAATTGGTTCCCCCCAATATCTTTGTCTTGCAAAGATAGCATCTTTTAATTTAAAATTAAAACTTATTTTTCCAAAATTATTATTTACTATTATTTTAGTAATATAATTAAAAGCATTTTTTAGATTTAATCCATTTAAAAATGAAGAATTTCTACAGATTTTTTTTTTATAAAATACTTCAAGTATTTTTATTCCAAATTTTTTAGCAAATTTATAACTATTAATCTCATTAGCTGGAACACACATAATAGAATTGAAATTATAATCATCTTTTATAAAAGAACTTATATAAAGTGGAATTTCATTTTTAGTAAATGGATGTATCACGTAGTTTCCTGTAAAAATTCCAGATATCTTTACATCTTTTTTTTTAAAAGCTAAAATAGATTTTTTAACTTTATTAAGATTTTGTTTATCAACAATATTTTGTATATTTTTTTGTTTTAAAAAATAACTTTCTAATGGAATTATTATAAATGTTACCCCAAAAATACTATAAGGTTTATTCGTAAAAATTTTTAATTTTATATTATTATTATTTTTTAATGTAAAAAAAATGTTTATACCATATTTTTTACCTATCCAATAGATTTGAGATTTTTTTAAATTTTCAGTAAAATTTACTTTTTTTAAACCATTTAAAAGTCTTTCAGAATATGCACTAATTCTAATACTCCATTGTAGCATTTGTTTTTTATAAACAGGATATCCTCCTCTTTTACTTAAATTATTTTTGATTTCATCATTTGCTAATACTGTTCCTAATTCAGGACACCAATTTACTGATCTTTTTGATAAAAAAGCTATACGATAGTTTTGTAATATATCTTCTTTCTCAAAAGAATTAAATTTTTTCCAGGTATATGCATTAAAATTTATTTTACTTGTAGAAAAAGCATTTATATTAAAATTTCCATTTATATTAAATTCATAAATTAATCTCTTAATAGATCTAGCTTTTTTTAATGTCTTATCATACCAAGAATTAAACATTTTAATAAACATCCATTGAGTCCATTTAAAATATGAACTATCACTAGTATTTATTTTTCTTTCCCAATTAAAAAATATACCTAATTTTAATAATTGTAATTTATATCTTTTAAGATTAATTCTTGTTGTAATGTTAGGAGAAATTCCTGTTTGTATTGAATATTGTTCTGTGGGTAATCCAAATGAGTCAAATCCTATAGGATTAATTACATTATATCCTTTAGATTTTTTATAACGTGCATATATATCAGATGCAATATATCCTATAGGATGACCAACATGTAATCCTTCTCCAGAAGGATAAGGAAACATATTTAATATATAATATTTTTTTTTTTTATAAAAAAATTTTTTATTTAAAAAATTTTTATATCTCCAATATTTTTGCCATTTTTTTTCTAATTTTTTAAAATTATAATCCATAGATTTTTTAATAATCATACAATATAAATTTTTATCATAAAAAATGTTTTTTTACCTCTTTGCAAAAGAACATATGTTCCTGATATCAAATCATTTTGATTTAAAATAAATTTTTCATCTATCTTTTTTTTATTTATATAAATTGAATTTAATTTTAATTGTCTAATAGCTTCTTTTTTAGATTTTAAAAATTTACTTTGATTTACTAATAAATCTATTATTGGAATATTAAAATTCTTATAAAGATATATATTTTTATGAGGAATATTTTTATAAATAAAAATAATATCATTTTTATTTATTTCGTTTATTATTTTTTTTTTATTAAAAAGAAGATTTGATATCAATTTTATTTTTTCAAAAGTTTTTTTTCCATGTATAAAAATAGTTATTTCAGAAGCTAATTTTTTTTGAATTAATTTTAATTTTGGATCATTTTCATGATAAAAAATAATTTCTTTGATTTCTTCTTTTTTAAGAAAAGTATATATTTTTATATATTTTTTTGCTTGTTCATCAGAAATATTTATCCAAAATTGATAAAATTCATATGGAGAAGTTAAATTTGGATCTATCCATATATTTTCTCCATTTTCAGTCTTTCCAAATTTTGATCCATCAAGTTTAGTAATTAATGGAAATGTTAATCCATTTACTTTAACTCCTAGTTTTTTTCTTATAAGTTCTATTCCACTTGTAATATTTCCCCATTGATCCGAACCTCCTATTTGTAATGAACAATTTTTTTCTTTATATAAATAAAGAAAATCATATGCTTGTAATAATTGATATGTAAATTCTGTAAATGATATACTATTATTATTAGATATCCTTCTTTTTATTGAATCTTTTGTTAACATATAATTAATTGTAAAATATTTTCCTATTTTTCTAGCAAATTCAATAAATAATTGGTTTTTTAACCATTCATAATTATTTAATATTTCATTTTTTTTATAATTAAAATCTATATATAAAGATAATTGTTTTTTTAAATAATATATATTATTATATAATAATTCTTTTTTTTTTAAAATTCTTTCACAATTTTTTCCAGATGGATCTCCGATCATTCCTGTTCCACCTCCAATAACTGATATTATATTATTACCTGATTTTTGAAAATGTATTAACATAATTATAGCTACTAAATTACCTATATGTAAAGATTTATAAGTTGGATCAAATCCTGTATATAAAGTAATTATTTCATTTTTTATTTGTTCACTATAAGTAGTATCATGTATTAATCCTCTCCACAATAATTCTTGTATTAAATTATTCAATTATATAGTTTTAATTATAATATAATTTATTATTTTTATGATGTAAACAAATTATATGTTTTTTTTATTCGTAATAAAATTTATTTCCTATGTTAAAAAACAACTACTAATTTTAGTTATTATGTCGTTTTATTAAATTATAATTGTTTATTATATATAAATTTTCATAATTATACAATTAATTATTGTAGTTTAATTATTGTAGTTTAATTATTGTAGTTCAAAACTTATAGAAATAAAAAGCATATTTAGGAATATGAAAAAAAAAAGGATTAAAATCTTGGATACTACATTACGTGATGGAGAACAAGTTCCAGGCTGTAAATTAAACACATCAGAAAAAATAAAAATAGCTCGTCAATTAGAAATAATGGGAGTAGATATCATAGAAGCTGGTTTTCCTATTTCTAGTCCAGGAGATTTTCATTCAGTTGAAGAAATATGCAAATCTATATATGAACCAATAATATGTAGTCTTTCAAGAGCTGTAAAAAAAGATATAGAAATTGCAGCATTAGCATTAAAATATGCTAAAAATCCTAGAATTCATACAGGAATAGGAACATCTCCATATCATATTAAATATAAATTTAATAGTACTCCTAAAAAAATAATAGACATAGCAATAGAAGCTGTAAAGTATGCAAAAAAATTTGTAGAAGATGTAGAATTTTATGCAGAGGATGCTGGTCGTACAGAAAATCTATTTTTAGCACAAATTTGTGAAGCAGTTATAAAAGCAGGAGCAACAGTAATTAATATCCCAGATACTACAGGTTATTGTTTACCTGAAGAGTATGCTGAAAAAATAAAATTTTTAAAAGAAAATGTTAATTCAATAGATAAAGTTACAATATCAACTCATTGTCATGATGATATGGGATTATCTACTGCAAATTCAATAGCTGGAATAATTAATGGAGCTCAACAAATAGAATGTACTATTAATGGAATTGGAGAAAGAGCAGGTAATACTTCTTTAGAAGAAGTAGTAATGATAATTAAACAACATAAAGATTTAAATTTTTATACAAAAATAAATACAAAACTATTGTATAAAACAAGTAAATTGGTATCTGAATGTACCAGTATGTTTGTACAGTCTAATAAAGCAATAGTAGGAGCTAATGCTTTTTCACATTCTTCAGGAATCCATCAAGATGGATTAATAAAAAAAAGAGAAACTTATGAAATAATTGATCCAAAAGATGTAGGAGTTAATAAATCATCTATTATATTAACAGCTAGAAGTGGACGTTCAGCTTTAGCTTATCGTTATAAAAAATTAGGTTATTCATTTAATAAATCAAAATTAAATGTAATATATAGTTTTTTTTTAAAGTATGCAGATAAAAAAAAAGAAATATATGATGAAGATTTAAAAAAAATATTAAAGAAAATTAAATATTCATAAAATGAATAAAACCCTTTTTGAGAAAGTTTGGGAATCACATGTAGTTTTTAGTTTAAATAAAAAAATAGATGTTTTATATATTGATAGACATTATATACATGAAGTAACTAGTTCACAAGCATTTGAAGAACTAAAAAAAAGAAAAATTTCAATATTAAGAAATAATAAAATTATAGCTACTACAGATCATAATGTTCCTACAAAAAATCAACATTTACCAATAAAAGATGTTCTTTCTAAATTTCAAATAGAAACATTAGAAAAAAATTGTGATGATAATGGAATATTATTTTTTGGATTAAAACATGATTTTCAAGGAATAGTACACGTTATTGGTCCTGAACTTGGAATTACACTTCCTGGAATGACAATAGTTTGTGGAGATAGTCATACTTCTACTCATGGTGCTTTTGGATGTATAGCATTTGGTATAGGAACTAGTCAGGTTGCTATGGTAATGGCAACTCAATGTTTACTACAAACAAAACCTAAACAAATGCGTATAAAATTAGAAGGTAAATTAAATTTAGGAGTAACTGCAAAAGATATAATTTTATATATTTTATCAAAATTAGGTCCAGATGGAGGAACAGGTTATTTTATAGAGTATAGTGGATCTGTCTTTAAAAGAATGAATATGGAAGAACGTATGACAGTGTGCAACATGAGTATAGAAATGGGGGCTAGAGGAGGTATGATAGAGCCCGACTCAACTACTTTAAAATATTTAAAACAAAAAATTTTTTCCCCAAAAGAATTTAAAAAAATAAAAAAAATATGTAAAAATCTTAAAACAGATAAAAAAGCTCTTTTTGATAAAGAATATAAATTTAATTCAGATAATATTTATCCGATGATAACATATGGGACTAATCCAAGTCTGTGTATAAACATATCTGATCCTATTCCAATAGGAAGTAAAAATATTCAAATAAAATATATGGGATTAAAAGAAGGAGAGTATTTATTAGGATTAAAAATCAATTATGTTTTTATTGGAAGTTGTACTAATTCTAGAATAGAAGATATTAGATTAGTATCTAAACTAATAAAAAATAAAAAAAAAGCAGATAATGTTTATGTTATGGTAGTACCTGGATCAAAACAAGTATATAAAAAAATTATAAATTCTGGAATAGATTTAATTTTATTAAATGCAGGATTTGAGTTACGTAAACCTGGATGTTCAGCCTGTCTAGGAATGAATGAAGATAAAATACCTTATGGGGAATATTGTTTATCTACATCAAATAGAAATTTTGAAGGACGTCAAGGTAAAGGAGCACGTACTTTGTTAGCTAGTCCTTTAGTTGCTGCAATTACAGCTATTGAAGGCAAAATTGTTAATATTACAGAATATATTAAACCTAATACAATTAAAAATTGTATGTAAATAAATTATGGAAAAATTTACTACTTTATTTAGCACAGCAGTTCCTCTATTTATAGATAATATAGATACTGATCAAATTATACCAGCTAGATTTTTAAAATTAACAACTAAATCCGATTTTGGAAAAAATTTATTTAGAGATTGGCGGTATGATTCAAATGGAAAAATAAAAAAAAATTTTATATTAAATAAAAAAAAATATTCTGGAAATATATTAATAACTGGAAAAAATTTTGGATGTGGTTCTAGTAGAGAACATGCAGCATGGGCAATTAGAGATTATGGATTTAAAGTTGTAATATCAAATATTTTTGCTGATATTTTTAAACAAAATGCTTTAAATAATGGATTATTAACTATAGAACTGAAAAAAGATTTTATAAATTTAATTTATCAAAACATTTTTTTAAATCCAAATCTTTTATTTGAAATAAATTTGGAACATCAATATGTTAAATTTGAAAACAATAAAGAATTATTTAAAATAGATGATTTTAAAAAAAAATGTTTTATAAATGGATATGATGATATTGAATTACTTTTTAGTATAAAAAACAAAATAGAAATTTTTGAAAAAAAAAATATTTATAATTAAATATGGAAAAAAATATAGCTGTTTTATCAGGAGATGGGATAGGACCCGAAGTAATTAATCAATCTTTAAGAGTATTAGATGCTATAGGTAAAAAATATGATCATAAATTTATATATCATAAGTGTTTAATAGGAGGAATTTCTATAGAAAAAACTGGTATTCCTTTAACAAAAGAAACTTTAGATACTTGTTTAGGATGTGATTCTATTTTGTTGGGAGCTATAGGAGATCCTAAATATGATAATAATCAGAATTTAAAAAATAGACCTGAACAAGGTCTATTAAAACTTAGAAAAAAATTGGGATTATATTGTAATATAAGACCTATTAAAGTTTATAAATCTTTATTATATAAATCTCCAATAAAAAAATCTTATATAAAAGATGTAGATTTTCTTATCTATAGAGAACTTACTAATGGTATATATTTTGGTAAAAAAAGAATTTCTAAAAGTAGAAAAAGAGCATATGATATATGTTCTTATAATAAAAAAGATATATCACGTCTAGCTATTTATGCTTTTAAAGCAGCTTTAAAACGTAAAAAAAAAATAACATTAGTTGATAAAGCAAATGTTTTAGCAACTTCTAAATTATGGCGTGAAACTTTAAAAGAAATAAATATAAAATATAAAGAAGTACAAATAGATTATCTATTTATAGATAATGCCTCTATGCAAATGATTATTAATCCTAAACAATTTGATATATTATTAACTGAAAATATGTTTGGAGATATTCTTTCAGATGAAGCTAGTGCTATAGTTGGATCATTAGGATTAATACCTTCTTCTTCTATTGGTGAAAAAACTACCCTGTATGAACCGATACATGGATCATATCCAAAAGCTGCTGGTAAAAATATTGCAAATCCATTGGGGGCTATATTATCTGTATCTATGATGTTAAAAGATTTTGGTATGAAAAAAGAAAGTTTATTGATAAATAAAATTGTAAAAAATTCATTAAAAAATGGAATTTCTACTAAAGACATAAATTCTAAAAATCCTTCTACAACTAAAGAAGTAGGAGATTTTTTAATTAATTCTATAAATTTAAAAAAGGAGAGTGAGGATTAATAAATAAATTTTTAATATGCAAAACATAAGATTATTATGTACATGTTTTATGGTATTATTTAGTATTATAGATGTAATAGGAAATGCTCCTATTATTATAGGATATAAAAATAAAGGAGATATAATAAATCCTAATAAAGTTACTTTAGTATCATTGGGAATATTTTTATTTTTTATTTTTTTAGGAAATTTTCTTTTAAATACTTTTGGTATTGATATATATACTTTTTCATTAGCAGGCTCAATAATCTTATTTTTAATTTCATTAGAAATGATTCTAGGAATAGAATTCTATAAAAGAGATAAAAGTACTAGTACTCAAGTATCAATTATTCCTATATCATTTCCATTAATAGCAGGACCAGGTTCTGTAACAACTTTAATGTCTTTAAAAAAGAATTATGATATGCAAACAATATTAATATCATTAATATTAAATATAATAATTGTCTTTTTTGTAATAAAAAAAATTTATTATATAGAAAATCATATTAGTAATGATAATTTAAATATTATAAAAAAAGTATTTGGAATAATATTATTATCTTATTCAATAAAATTATTTGGACGTAATATATGTAATATATTTAATACTGAAAGTGTCATAAAAATTGTTTAATAAGAATTTAATAGTATTTATTTTTTACTTGAAAAAGTAATAAAAAAATATAATTATAAAATATATATGTTAAAACATATTTATTTTAAATAAATAAAATGAAAATATATAAATTTGGAGGCTCTTCTGTAAAGAACTCTAAAAGAGTAAAAAATTTATATAAACTTCTAAAAGAAGTAGGTTATCAAAATACTTTAATTGTAATTTCAGCTATTGGTAATACTACTAATAAGCTTGAAAAAGTAGTAAATAAATATTTTTTAAAAAAAAATACAGAGATTCAAATCTCTGAAATAGAAGAGAATCATTTAAAAATAATTAATGATTTATTTCCTTATAATCATAATATAAATATATATATAAAAAATCTTTTTCAGGGAATAAAATTTTTTTTAAAAAAAAATAAATATAAGAAATATAATTTTCTATATGATCAAGTAGTTGGATCTGGCGAATTAATTTCAACTAAATTAATTAGCGAATATTTAAATTTAATAGGAATTAAAAATATTTGGTTAGATTGTAGAAATTATATAAAAACTGATAATTCATATTGTGAAGCACATGTTAATTGGACAAAAACAAATCAAAAAATAAAACAATTAAAAAAAAACTATTTATATATAACTCAAGGTTTTATAGGAGCTGATTCTAATTATTTTACTACAACTTTAGGAAGAGAAGGATCAGATTATACTGCATCAATTTTTTCATATTGTTTAAATGTAGAAAGTCAAACTACTTGGAAAGATGTTCCTGGAATTTTAAATTCAGATCCTAGATTTTTTTTAAAAAACAATTTATTAAATAGTCTTTCTTATGACGAAGCTCTTGAATTATCTTATTATGGTGCATCAGTTATACATACTAAAACTTTACATCCTTTAAAACAAAAAAAAATACCATTATATGTTCGTTCTTTTATTTACCCTAAAAAAAAAGGAACCTTAGTAAGTAAAAAAATAAATAAAGAAATTAGAAAACCTTGTTTTATAGTAAAAAAAAATCATAAATTAATATCTTTTTATATGAAGAATTTTTCTTTTTTTTTAGAAAAAAATATTAGTGATATATTCACTATAATATCAAAATATAAAATAAAAGTTTTTTTAATTCAAAGTTCCTCAATTAGTATTTCAATTTGTGTAGAAGATAAATTTAATAATTTAAATATTATAATTAATAAATTAAAAAATTATTTTATAATAAAATTATTAAATAATGTGTATTTATATACAATATTACATTATAATGTAAATTCTGTTAATTTTTTTTTAAAAAAAATTAAAATAATTTTAAGACAAATTAATTCTGATACAGCTCAATGGATTATAAAATTCTAGATTAAATCTTTTATTGAAAAAGTAAGAAAATTTTATTTCATCTGAACCCTATTTCTTATAAGATAACTAATCATATTTTAATATAAATTTCTTTGCTTATCACCTTTACGATAAATATCACTATATCTACCCAACCCAAATCCCAGATATAAGTAAATATTATACGATAAGGAGCAATTTAAAATCTTTTTCGGGATCATATATATATTTTTATTATTAATAGAATTATTATAAAATGCTATATAAAAAAAAAATAAGTTTTTTATTTATATTTTTTTTTTGGTTTAGTAATTTAACCTGTTTACATTCTCAAAAATTAAATTCTAATAAAAATATTACGTTTAATACAGCTTTTTTTATAAAAAGTCATATTAATGATTCTCATGAATGGCATTTAAAAAAAAATGTTTATATTTCATTACCTATAATCCTTTTTGATAAAGGATTTAAATTATTTATGTCATCAAAATTTGATCATGGAAATAATTTAGTAAATATAAATAATAATTATTATAGATTAATAAATAATAAAATATATAAAACAAATCAATTTGGTTTCTTAAAAATAGATAATAATGGTAATATTCTTAATAATATGCCTTTAGATTTTTCTATTACAAAAAATGTATTAACATTAATTATCTCTATATTTATTTTATGTTTAATTTTTATTAAATTATCTCTTTCTTATAAAGAAAAAAAAAATAATTCTAAAACCGGTCTATTATTAGAATATATTATTTTTTATATAAAAAATGAAATAGCTATTCCTAATTTGGGTATAAAAAAATATAAATTGTATTTTACTTTTTTTTTAACACTATTTTTTTTTATATTAATCAATAATTTGATAGGTATATTCCCTATAGGGCCTAATATTACAGGTAATATTAGCGTTACTTTATCATTATCAATGATAATATTTTTTCTAATAATTTTTAGTGCTAAAAAAAAATATTGGAAACATATTTTTTGTATGCCAAAGGTTCCATTAATAATCAAATTATTATTAATTCCAATAGAAATATTTGGTATATTTATTCGTCCGTTTACTCTTTGTATACGTTTATTTGCAAATATTACAGCAGGACATATAATTTTAATTAGTTTTATTTCTTTAATTTTTATATTTAAAAATATTTATTCAATAATTATATCTATACCTTTTTCTATTTTTATTTTATTATTAGAAATAATGGTAGGTTTTTTACAAGCATTTATATTTACATCTTTATCAGCATTATTTTTAGGTATAGCAATAAAAGATTAATAAAATGGAAATTCATTTATATGTAGGATTATCAGCTATAGGGGCAGGTATAGCAGTATTGGGAGCCGGATTAGGAATTGGAAAAATTGGTAGTTCTGCTCTGGAGGCAATAGCTAGACAACCAGAAGCTTCAAATAAAATACAAACTGCTATGATTATATCTGCTGCTCTTTTAGAAGGAGCATCTTTATTTGGAATAGTAACTGTTTTGTTAGCAGTATTAAAATAAAAAAAGAATAACAATTTATGGATTTAATGACGCCTTCTTTAGGTTTAATATTTTGGCAATCAGTAATCTTTTTAATATCATTTATTATTCTTAGCAAATTCGCATGGAATCCTATAAATAAATTGTTAGAAAAACGTGAAAAATATATTATTGATTCAATCAATAATGCAGAAAAAGCAAAAGAATCTCTAAAAAAGAGAAAACTTAAAAAAATAAATATTTTAAAAAAAACAGAAAAAATTAAAAATTTCATTATAAATGAAGCTTTAAAAAAAAAAGAACAAATAGAAAAAGAAGCTAAAAAAAAAGCAAAATTAGAAAGTTATTTAATAATAAATAAAACTAAATTATTAATTGAAAAGAAAAAAAAACTAGCAATAGAAAAGATAAAAAATGAAATATTAAATATGTCTATTATCATTTCAGAAAAAATTTTAAATAAAG
The DNA here is from genome assembly GCF_002243425.1 of Candidatus Karelsulcia muelleri. Taxonomy (GTDB): domain Bacteria; phylum Bacteroidota; class Bacteroidia; order Flavobacteriales; family Blattabacteriaceae; genus Karelsulcia; species Karelsulcia muelleri_E. The sequence continues at coordinate 31,621 of NZ_CP021172.1, read as the reverse complement.
AATTAGAAATTAATGAAACAAATCATAATGATTTTTTAAATAAAATTATTAATAATTATGAAGTTTAAAAGATATGCAAAAGGATTTTTTTTTTTAGTTTTTAATTCTAAAAAAGAAATTTTTCTAAAAAATGAAATAGAACAAATTTTTTTTCTTATAAGAAAGAATTATATCAAAAAAATTATTTTCAATACACATTTTTTTAAAAAAAAAGAAAAGATAATTTTTTTCAAAAGATTAATGATATCTAATTTTTTATTAAAATTAATTAAATTGTTAATTAATGATAATAGAGAATTATTATTTATATCTATTTGTTTAGAATATCTCAAAATTTTTAAAAAAAAATTATCTATAATAGATTTCTTTTTTTTATCTAAAAAACCTATTATTAAATATAATATAATTTTTCTTTTAAAGAAAATAGATAAAACTTATATTATTAATAATAATATAGATAATAATAATCTAGATAATAATAATATAGATAATAATAATCTAGATAATAATAATATAGATAATAATAATCTTATTGGTGGTTTACTCATAAAAGTAGAATATCAATATTGTAATTTTACAATTAATAATTTTTTAAAAAAAATAAAAAATTATGTTGGATCTAAAATATGCTGAGATCTCAGCTTTAATAAAAAAACAAATTTCAGACTTTCATTATAAAAATGAAATAATTGAATCAGGAATAATAATTAATATAGGAGATGGAGTAGCTAATGTCTATGGATTATTTAATGCAATATATGGAGAAATAGTTGAATTTGAAAATGGAGTAAAAGGAATTGTTCTTAATTTAGAAGAAGAAAATGTAGGAATTATATTAATTGGGTCATCGAAAGGAATAAAAGAAGGTGATCAAGTTATAAGAACAGGGATGATATCGTCTATAAATGTAGGAGAATGTCTGTTAGGTCGTGTTATAAACAGTTTAGGTGTTCCTATTGACGGAAAAGGCCCTATATCTGGAAATTTATTTCTAATGCCATTAGAAAGAAAAGCTCCTGGGGTAATTTATAGAGAACCAGTAATAGAACCTCTCCAAACTGGGATAAAATGTATAGATTCTATGATACCTATAGGTAGAGGGCAAAGAGAATTAATAATAGGAGATAGACAAACTGGAAAAACAACTCTAGCTATAGATACTATAATTAATCAAAAAAAATTTTATGATATGGGAAATCCCGTTTATTGTATTTATGTATCAATTGGTAAAAAAGCATCTACTATAGCTAGTATAGTAAAATTATTAGAAGAAAATGATGCTCTATCGTATACAGTTATATTAACAGCAAATGCTTCAGATTCTGCAGCTATGCAAGTGTTTGCTCCTTTTTCTGGAACTGCAATAGGCGAATTTTTTAGAGATACTGGACGTTCAGCTTTAATTATATATGATGATTTATCTAAACAAGCAGTAGCATATAGAGAAATATCTTTATTATTACGTAGACCACCTGGTAGAGAAGCATATCCAGGTGATATTTTTTACTTACATTCTCGTTTATTAGAACGTTCATCTAAAATAATAAGTGATAATAAAATTGCTTATAAAATGAATGATGTACCAAAAAGTATAGAAAAAAAAATTTTAGGGGGAGGTTCTTTAACTTCTTTACCAATAATAGAAACCCAATTTGGTGATGTATCCTCATACATTCCTACAAATGTTATATCTATAACAGATGGACAAATTTTTTTAGAAACAAATCTTTTTAATTCAGGAATCCGTCCTGCTATAAATGAAGGAATATCAGTCTCAAGAGTAGGTGCTTCAGCACAAATTAAATCAATGAAAAAAATATCAGGTACTTTTAAATTAGATCAAGCACAATTTAGAGAATTAGAATCTTTTTCTCAATTTGGTTCTGATTTAGATTCTACAACAAAAAATATTATTGAAAAAGGAAAAAGAAATATAGAAATATTAAAACAATCAATTAATTCTCCTTATAGATTAGGTTATCAAATAGCAATAATATATGCTGGGACAAATAATCTTCTTAAAGAAATACCTCTTAATAAAGTTAAATTTTTTGAAAAAAAATATTTAAATTATTTAAATGATAAATATTCATCTATTATAGATTTATTAGAAGAAGGTGAAATAAATGAAAATATATTTTCAATATTAAACAATGTTGCATTAAAAATCATTAATAAATTTTTTAAATAAAATTAATGTATAATTTAAAAGAAATAATAGGTAGAGTTAAGACTGTAAGTTCTATTGTAAAAATTACAAATGCCATGAAAATGGTTTCATCTGTAAAATTAAAAAAATATCAAGATAAAATATATAAATGTAAAATTTATAAAAAAAAAATAGAAGAAATATTTAGATTAATAAATAATTATCCTTATTATCCTTATAATCCTTATAATCCTTATAATCAGAAAAAACCTATATTATTAATAGTTATTACCTCAAATCGTGGACTTTGTGGATATTTTAATAATTTATTATTAAAAAAAACAGATCAATTAATTGAATCTTTTTTATGTAAAAAACAAATATATATATTATCTATTGGAAAAATAGGTAAGGATTTTTTAGAGAAAAAATATCCTATCTATTTATATAATAGTGATTTAATTGAAAAGATAAATTATATTAATTTATCTACTATAATAGATGATATTTATAAAAAATTTTTAAATGGTTATTTTAGTAATATAAAAATTATATATAATAGTTACAATTGTAACAAATTAATTTCAATTAAACAAATTTTACCATTTAAAATTGAAAATAATGAAAATAATGAAAATAATAAAAATAATTATATTTTTGAACCTTCTGAAGAAGAAATATTAAAATCTTTATTTCCGGAAATAATAAAAATTAATATATATAAATCTATATTAGAATCAATAACTTCAGAACATTTATCAAGAATGATAGCTATGCATAAAGCAAAAGATAATGGTATTAAAATAAATAATGAATTATTATTTATTTATAATAAATTAAGAAAAGAAAATATTACAAAAGAAATACTTGAAATAATTGGAGGTATATAAGGATAACCAGGAATAAATTTATAAAAAAAATAAAGAAGATTCTTTATGAATTGGGAATATTGCTTCAATATAAAAAATTACATGTTCTTGCTCCTATAATAATTTTTATTATATCTGCTTTTTAATCTCCTTCTTTTATAGAAGTTTTAGACGATTTTACTGATGCTATTACATCATTCCAATTATGAAGTATAATATACTTAGGATTATATATATTTTTTATAGATAAATTATCTCCTATATCTAAATTACTAATATCTAGATCCATCTGATATAATAGAAATTCAGGAATGACTTTTAAGTTTATTTTTTTTATAAAAATTTGATATTCACCTCCTTTAGAGACTCCTAAAGAATGGCCTACAGATATTATTGGTACTGAAATAATAATATATTTCTTTTTTTTTAATTCATAAAAATCTACATGTATGACATCATCATTTATTGGGTTAAATTGTATTTCTTTTAGAAGAGCTTCAATTTTATATTCATTTTTTATTTCTAAAATAACTTTATATACTTTAAAAGTATAAATAACTTTTTTTAGTATTGATAATAAAATATAAAATTTTCTATTTTTATTTAGACCATATACTATGCAAGGAATATAACCAGAATTTCTTAATTCACGATTATTTATCTTTTTTAAAAAATGTTTTTTTTTTCCTTGAAGGTTTACACAATTCATATTTTTGAGTTTTTATGCATAAATTGTGCTAAAAGTTTAGCACAATTTAAAATTGTTATTTTTTTTGAAAATTTTTTATAATTTAATTTAATTGTATTAGTAACTACAAGTTCTTGTAGAGAAGAATTTTCTATTTTCTCATATGCATACCCTGACAATATTGGATGAGTGGCAATTGCACGAATACTTTTAGCACCTTGTTCTTTCATAAGATTTGATGCTATTAAAATTGTGTCTGCTGTATCTACTAAATCATCTACAATAATTACATTTTTATTTTTTACATTTCCAATAAGATTCATTAAATCTATATTATTAGCTTTTTTTCTTTCTTTATAACATATTACTACATCAGCATTTAAATATCCAGCATAGCTTCTTGCACGTTTTACTCCTCCCAGATCTGGAGAAGCAATTGTTAAACAATCTAATTTCAATTGTTTGATATACTCTATAAATAAAGTAGAAGCATATAAATTTTCTAGAGGAATTTCAAAAAATCCTTGTATTTGATCAGCATGCAAATCCATTGTAATTACTCTTGTAGCTCCAGAAGCTGTAATTAGATTAGATACTAATTTTGCTCCAATAGGAACTCTGTTTTTTTCTTTTCTATCTTGTCTCCCCCACCCAAAATATGGTATAACCAATGTAATATTTCTTGCAAAAGAACGCTTTGCTGCATCGCACATAAGTAATAGTTCCATAAGATTATCAGCTGGAGGCATAGTAGATCCAATTAAAAATACACTAGCCCCTCTAACAGATTGTTCAAAAGATGGTTCATATTCTCCATCACTAAACTCCAAAAAATTGATTTTACCTAAAATATCACCATAATAATGAGCTATTTCTTTTGAAATGTGTAAACTTTTTCTGGTAGAAAATAAAATAGCTTTTTTATTCATATAAAAAAAATTAATTATATATAATTAAATATATTACTTTTTACAATTATACATTTATTTTACAAAAAGGCACTGTGGCCGAGTGGCAAGGCAGAGGTCTGCAAAACCTTTTACAGTGGTTCAAATCCACTCAGTGCCTCTGTCTAGTCTTACCTTGTAAGATTATAACAAATTCATTCTAGATATATATATTCTGTAACAGAATACCTATAATAGTTTGTTTTTCTATATTTCCTATATAATTTTTTATTATATATAAAGTATTTAAAATAGGACTTTCATAAATAATTATTGTTTTGATTTTTTTTTCTTTACCTTTTTTATGCGGTAAAAATCCAATAAATGGAAATTCATTTATCGAAAAACCTATTAATGCTGGGTGATTTCTACTGGAAGACAAGTTATATTATTTTTTATGCAATGTCTTACTAATAAAAAACCTGGATCAGATATAATAGGTGTACCAGCATCAGCAATTAAAGCTATATTATTATATGTTATGTTCAGTTATGTTCATTATATATATGATAATATATTATTTTTTATTTTAAAAAAATTTAATAAATTTTTATAATACGAACTGCTCTAAAAGTGAGATCTTCTAAATTACCTATAGGTGTAGGAACAAGATGGATTAATGATAAATTATTATTATGAAACAAAATTTCATTTATATAATGAATTTTATTTTTCAAAATGGATTTTTTTTGTTGTAAGTAAAGAAAATAAATTTATAAAAGAACTAAATTTTATTTTTTGTGATGATCAATATTTGATTAATATTAATAATAAATATCTTAATAAAAATTATTATACAGATGTTATAACTTTTGATAATTCTGAAGATAAAAATCTAGATGGAGATATATTTATTAGCATAAAAAGAATTAAATATAATTCTTTAAAATTGAAAAAATCATTTTATGATGAATTAAAACGTGTTATTATACATGCTGTATTACATTTAATAGGATATAAAGATAAAAAAGAAACTGAAAAATATATAATGTCTAAAAAAGAAGATATTTATTTATTTTTTTTAAAAAAAAAATATGTTTGTTAAACAATATGATGTAATTGTAGTAGGTGGTGGACATTCTGGATCAGAAGCAGCTTTAGCTGCTTCTAATCTAGGATCAAATACTTTATTAATTACAACAAATTTCTATAATATAGGACAAATGTCATGTAATCCAGCAATTGGAGGAATTGCAAAAGGGCAAATGATTAAAGAAATTGATGCATTAGGAGGTTATTCTGGAATAATAACCGATAAAAGTATGATTCAATTTAGAATGTTAAATAAATCTAAAGGGGCTGCAATGTGGAGTCCAAGAGCACAATGTGATAGACTAAAATTTTCTAAAGAATGGCGTTTAACTTTAGAAAAAAAAAAAAATTTAGATTTTTTTCAATCTACAGTTGTTGATTTAATTATAAAAAATTATAAAGTCATTGGAGTTAAAACAATTCTTGGGATTTATATTAAAAGTAAATCAGTAATTCTTACAAATGGAACATTTTTAAATGGTATTATTCATATAGGAGATAAAAAAAATAGTGGAGGAAGAATTTCAGAAAATTCAGTAAAAGGATTAACAGAAAAATTAAAAAAAATTGGATTTTTCTCAGGAAGAATGAAAACGGGAACCTCTCCTAGATTAGATAGCCGTTCTTTAGATTTTTCTAAAATGATTGAACAATTAGGAGATTTTCCAATAGAACCTTTTTCTTATTTAAGTAATTTAAATATTTTAAAACAAAAAAAATGTTATATTACACATACAAATTTAGAAACTCACAAATTATTAAGTAAAGAATTTAATAGATCTCCTATTTTTAATGGAAAAATTAAATGTGTAGGTCCTAGATATTGTCCTTCTATTGAAGAAAAGGTATATAGATTTTCTAATAAAGAAAATCATCAAATCTTTGTAGAACCAGAAGGGGTCAACACTATAGAAGTTTATATTAATGGATTTTCTACTTCTATGCCAGAAGAAGTTCAATATAAAGCATTATTAACAATTCCTGGTTTTGAAAACGCAAAAATGGTTAGGCCAGGATATGCTATAGAATATGATTATTTTCCTCCTACACAATTAAAAAATAATTTAGAAACAAAATTAATTGAAAATCTTTTTTTTGCTGGCCAAATAAATGGAACTACAGGATATGAAGAAGCAGCAGCACAAGGATTAATAGCAGGAATAAATGCTAATTTAAAAATTAATGAAAAAGATCCATTTATTCTTAAACGTAATGAAGCATATATAGGTGTACTTATTGATGATTTAATTTATAAAGGTACAGAAGAACCATATAGAATGTTCACTTCAAGAGCTGAATATAGAATATTATTAAGACAAGATAATGCTGATGAAAGATTAACCCCTATGGGGATTAATCTAGGATTAGTTAGTTATGATAGAATCAAAAAACTAAAAAATAAAAATAAAAATAAAAAACAATGTTTTTTATTTTTTAAAATTAATAAAGCAAATCATTTAATTTTAAAAGAAAATATTAAAATATGTGATTTATTATCTAGGCCAGAAATATCTATATATGATATAATTAAATTATCTTTAATAAAAAATTTTATAAAAAAAAATAATATAGATAAAAAAATTTTAGAACAAATATCTCTTTATATTAAATATAAAGGCTATCTTCTAAAAGAAGAAGAAAATGTAAAAAAAATGTATAGATTAGAATCTATACGTATACCAAATGATTTTGATTATAATCAAGTAAAATCAATATCAATAGAAGCTAGGGAAAAATTATTAAATTATAAACCAAATTCTATAGGAGAAGCATCTAGAATAAGTGGAGTATCTCCTTCAGATATAAGGATTTTAATTCTTTTTTTAATAAAAAAATAAATATTATGAAAATAAAAGATATTTTCGATAAAATTATAGAAAAAGATTTAGAGTCAGGATTTCCTAAAAAAAAATTAATTTTTAGATTTCCTCCAGAACCTAATGGTTATTTACATATTGGTCATGCTAAATCTATTTATTTAAATTTTAAATTAGCAGAAAAATATAAAGCTTCAGTAATATTAAGATTTGATGATACTAATCCAATAGAAGAAGAAAAAAAATTTATTAATTATATAAAAAAAGATATTTTTTGGTTAGGTTTTAAATGTAATAAAGTAACTTATGCTTCTAATTATTTTTATAAACTTTATGACTTAGCTAAAGTAATTATAGAAAAAGGAAAAGCTTATGTAGATGATCAAAAACAATATAAAATACAAGAACAAAGAAAAAATCCTTATGAAGATGGTATAGAGAGTCCCTATAGGAATAGATCTATAAAAGAAAATATTTTTTTATTTAAAAAAATGAAAAATGGATATTTTGATGACGGTGATTGTGTTTTACGTGCTAAAATAGATATGAAATCACCAAACATGAATCTTAGAGATCCTATAATGTATCGTATTATAAAAAAAAAATTACATTATAGAACAAAAAATAAATGGTGTATTTATCCTACTTATGATTGGACACATGGGCAATCAGATTATATAGAAAATATATCACATTCTTTATGTTCTTTTGAGTTTGAAAATCATAAACAATTATATAATTGGTATATTTATAATATAAAGAAAAAAAATAGTCTAACACCTAGACAATATGAATTTTCTAGATTAAATCTAAATTATAATGTTTTAAGTAAAAGAAAGTTACAAATTTTAGTAAAACAAAATCTTGTAACTGGATGGGATGATCAAAGAATGCCTACCCTATCAGGACTTAGAAGAAGAGGTTATACTCCAGAATCAATTAAATATTTTATTAAAAAAATTGGAATATCCAAACGATATAATCATATCGATATATCTATTCTAGAATTTAGTATTCGAAAACATTTAAATAAAATTTCATCTAGAGTAATGGTTGTAATAAATCCATTATTAATAATAATTGAAAATTATCCTACTTTTAAAGTAGAATGGTTAAATGCTGAAAATAATCCTGAAGACAGAAAAAAAACTTATAGAAAAATACCTTTTTCAAAATTTCTCTATATAGAGAGTGAAGATTTTATGGAAAAAAATAAAACAAATTTTTTCAGATTATCTTTAGGGAAAGAAGTACGTTTAAAAAATGCTTATATATTAAAAGCTAATAATATATCTCGTAATCTAGATGGTAGCATTAAAAGTGTATATTGTACTTATGATAAAAATAGTTTATCTAAAACTGGTTTATCAAGTAAAAGAAAAATAAAATCTACATTACATTGGGTATCTAAAATTCATGCTTTAAAAATTAAAATAAATATATTTGATAAAATCTTTATAGAAAAAATTCCTGAAAAATCTAAAAAATTTATTGATTTTCTCAATCATGATTCTTTAAAAACTAAAATGGCATATGCAGAACCTTCGTTAAAGACAGCTACTATTAAAGATAAATTTCAATTTCAACGTATTGGATATTTTTGTTTAGATAAAACAAGTAATAAAAAAACAATTATATTTAATAAAACAGTAAGTTTAAAATAAAAAAATATATGATAAAAAAATTAATTTTAGTGTATTTAATAATACAACTAGTTTTCCAACTAGTTATGTTATTTTTTAAAAATTACATTAACAATAATATCTATTTATTTGTATACATGTTATTAATATGTTTTTATATCTATGTTACTAAAATAGTTGTTTAATAAATATTCTTTTAATTATATAAAAAAAGATAATACTGAGATTTTTAAATCAAAATTAAGAGCTTATAAATCAGAAGGAGCTTTCAAATTATCAAATAATATACAAGATTTAGAATCTAATTTTGTTTCCTGGATCAGAAATAAATTTTTGGAGTAAAGAAAAACAAAAACAATTTTTAAGATTTTTATTAGAAATTTTTATAAAAGCTTTTATTTACAATGTTATAAAAGATATACATATACCTATTACTTATAATAGATTTAAGTGGTCTAATTTTTGTTTATATATAAACATAAAAAATCTATAAAAAATAAGCATGTAAATAAATAAAGCGATTTTCGATATTGAAAATCATGCTATTGTTAAAATAGTTTTTTTAGATTTTTCATTAAAAATAAATGAAATACTTTTAAAAAAATCTAAATTATATTTGTAATATAACAAATCAAATTCCTCAGTAGCTCAGTTTGGTTAGAGCACCTGACTGTTAATCAGGGTGTCGCTGGTTCGAATCCAGCTTGAGGAGCTTTAACCCCTCTACAAGTAGCGGGTACAGGATTCGAACCTGTGAACCTTCGGGTTATGAGCCCGACGAGCTACCAACTGCTCCACCCCGCAATTATAAATATACAATTTTGTTTTTAAAAAACAAAATTTTTTAAAAGCTAGCATATTTTGTAAGTAAAATAAAATCATTTACAGATAATTGTTCAACTCTTTTTTTCAAAAGAGGATTTTTATAAAACTCAGAAGATAACGATAATTTTTTTAATGAATTATATAATTTTTTTCTTCTATAAAGAAAAGCTGTTTTAACTATTTTAAGAAAAATATCTTCTTTAATAAGAAGATTATCTTTTCTTTTTAACATTCTTACAACTGCTGATTTTACCATAGGTTTGGGTATAAAAACAGTATTATTAACTGTAAATAAGTATTCTATTTTATAGAAGGCTTGCATTATTACAGATAATTTTCCATATGATTTATTCATATGTTTGGAAGTGATACGATCAGCAACTTCTTTTTGAAACATTCCTATACATTCTGGTATATATTCACGATATTTAATTATATTAAACAATATTTGTGATGATATCTTATATGGAAAATTTCCAATTAATGTAAAAGAATCTAAAAAAAAATCCTTTGGAGTCCAAATTAAAAAATTTTTATTAAAAATATTATTTTTTATAATAGGATATTTAATTTTAAGATATTCAACATATTTTTTATCTATTTCTAGAAGAAATAGATTTTTATTATTTAATAATAAATATTGTGTTAATATTCCCAGACCTGGACCAATTTCTACAATAGTTTTTGATTCTTTAAAAGAAATACTATTTACTATTTTTTTAGCAATATTTTTATCATGTAAAAAATATTGACATAATTTTTTATTAAAAAACATATATATTTTTTTTTATAATATTAATAAATGTTTAAAAAAATGATTAACAAAGTTAAAGGTCAAATTATACAGATTATAGGTCCAGTAATTGATGTTTTATTTGAAAATGTTTCATCATTACCTATGATATATGATTCTTTAGAAGTTTTTAATCCTAAAGGAAATAAAATTTTACTTGAGGTCCAACAGCATATTGGAGAATGTACGGTCCGTTGTATATCCATGGATCTAACTGATGGATTAAAAAGAGGACAAGATGTTTTTTCTCTAGGAACTCCTATTAGTATGCCAATAGGGGAAGAAATAAATGGAAGAGTATTTAATGTTGTAGGAAATACTATAGATGGTTTAGGTGACTTAAATAATTCTAAAAGAATTTCAATTCATAGAAATCCCCCAAAATTTGAAGATTTATCAACAAATATTGATATATTATATACAGGTATAAAGGTAATTGATTTAGTAGAACCTTATATAAAAGGTGGAAAAATAGGTTTATTTGGTGGTGCTGGTGTTGGAAAAACTGTCTTAATACAAGAGTTAATTAATAATATTGCTAAAGGATATGGAGGATTATCTGTTTTTGCAGGTGTAGGAGAAAGAACTAGGGAAGGAAATGATCTCTTAAGAGAAATGATTTCTTCTGGAATTATAAAATATGGTGATTCTTTTTTAGAAGATATGAAAAATGGAAAATGGGATATCTCTAAAGTTGATAAAAACAAATTAAAAAATTCTAAAGCAACATTTGTATTTGGCCAAATGAATGAGCCACCTGGTGCAAGAGCAAGAGTAGTATTATCTGGATTAACATTAGCTGAATATTATAGAGATAGTTTTATTTCTGGAAAAGGAAGAGATGTTCTATTTTTTATAGATAATATATTTCGTTTTACTCAAGCAGGATCTGAGTTATCTGCATTATTAGGTAGAATGCCTTCAGCAGTAGGTTATCAACCTACTTTAGCATCTGAAATGGGAACTATGCAAGAACGAATAACATCTACTAAAAATGGATCTATAACATCTATACAAGCAGTTTATATTCCTGCAGATGATTTGAGTGATCCAGCCCCAGCAACTACTTTTTCTCATTTAGATGCTACAACTGTTTTATCAAGAAAAATATCATCTTTAGGTATATATCCAGCTGTAGATCCATTATCTTCTACATCACGTATTTTATCTATAGAATTTATAGGTAATGATCATTATTTATGTGCACAACGTGTAAAACAAATCCTTCAGCGTTATCAAGAATTGCAAGATATAATCGCTATATTAGGAATAGAAGAATTATCTGAAGAAGATAAAATTATTGTTCATAGAGCTAGACGTGTACAAAGATTTTTATCTCAACCATTTAATGTTGCTGAACAATTTACAGGAATTACTGGAAAATTAGTAAATATAAAAGATACAATAGAAGGATTTAATCTTATTTTAGATGGTAAACTTGATAATATAGCAGAAGTTCATTTTAACTTAAAAGGAACAATAAGTGAAGTAATTGATTCTTCAAAAGAAAATATATAATGAAAATATTAATTTTAAAAAAAGAAAAAACTCTCTTTGATATAGAAGGATACGCCGTTTTTTTACCTTCTGAAAAAGGTCAATTTGAAATTTTAAATAATCATTGTTCAATTATATCAATGATATCATCTGGAATAATTAAAATTTATAGTAGTTTTTTTATTAAAAAGAAAATATATCATAATAATGAGATAAATATATCATATAATGATAATACAACAATTATAAAATTAAAAATTAATTATGGTTTTTTAAATTTTCAAAAAAATATATTAAATATAATAATATAGTTTTTATTAAAAATATAATTTATGAATGAAATTTTATCAAAAATCAAATCTATTATAATCGAAAAATTAGGGGTAGATGAAAAAAAAGTTATTCCTGAAGCTAGTTTTATAAATGATTTGGGGGCTGATTCATTAGATTCAATAGAACTAATTATGGAATTTGAAAAAGAATTTGATATCATTATATCTGATGATATAGCTGAAAAATTAATTACTGTCGATGATGCAAATAAATATATAAAAAAATATCTCGATTATAAAAAATCATATTAATTTGAATAAAAAAGTTGTTATAACTGGAATGGGGGCAATTACTCCTATTGGAAATAATATTAAAGAATATTGGTATTCATTAATAAATGGAATAAGTGGATCTACTCCTATTAGTTATTTTAATACTGAGTATTTTAAAACAAAATTTGCATGTCAAATTAAAAATTATGATCCTGATAATTTTTTTTCTATAAAAGAAAAAAAAAAATTAAATCCTTGTGCTCAATATGGATTAATAGCATGTGAAGAAGCTATATTTGATAGTGGATTAATTTTAAAAAAAGAAAAAAAAGATAGAATTGGAGTTGTTTGGGGATCTGGACTTGGAGGAATATCAAATTTTGAAAATGAAGTATTTAATTATGTAATTAATAAAACACGTTTTAATACTTTTTTTATACCTAAAATTTTAATAGATACTATTGGAGGCTTAATATCTATTAAATATGGAATATTGGGTCCTAATTATTCCACAGTTTCTTCTTGTGCTTCATCAGCTAATGCTATAATTGATGCATATTATTTAATATGTTTAGATAAAGCAGATATTATAATTACTGGAGGATCAGAGGCAGCTATAACACAAACTGTAATCGGTGGTTTTAATGCATTAAATGCTTTATCTACAAAAAATTTTAATTATAAAACTGCTTCTAGGCCATTTGAAAGAGATAGAGATGGATTTGTTTTAGGAGAAGGATCTGGATGTCTTATTCTTGAAGAATATAATCATGCAGTCTCTAGAGGAACTAAAATCTATGCTGAAATAGGTGGGGTTGGGATGTCTTCAGATGCATACCATATAACATCACCAGATCCAAATGGATTGGGAATAATTCAAGCTATGAATTTAGCAATAAAAAGTGCTAAAATTAGTAAATCTAAAATAGATTATATTAATACACATGGGACTTCTACTATAAGAGGAGATATTACTGAAATTAAAGCTATAAAAAAAGTTTTTGGAGAAAAAATATATAATATTAATATTAGTTCTACTAAATCTATGACAGGTCATTTACTTGGAGCGTCAGGTGTTATAGAATCAATAGCATCTATTTTAACTATGAATTATAATATAATTCCACCTACTATTAACCATAATAATTCTGATTATAGAATAGATATTAAAGTTAATTTAACTTTAAATAAAGCACAAAAAAAAAATGTTTTAATTAGCATATCTAATACATTTGGGTTCGGAGGTCATAATATATCTATTTTATATAAAAAAATATATGAAAATTTATAATTTTTTAATAAAACTAAAAATTCCTAATTTATAAGAATTTAATCCAAATCCAAATATACTGCCTTTGCAGACTTCTGTAATAAATGATTTATTTCTAATTTTTTCTCTAGAAAAAATATTTGTAATATGAACTTCAATTACAGGAGTGGATATAGATTTTATAGCATCTGCTATAGCTATAGAAGTATGAGTATATGCACCTGGATTAATTATAATGCCATGGTATTCAAAACCTATATTATGTAATATATCAATAATTTCACCTTCATGATTACTTTGATAAAAAAAAATCTTAGCAAGATTATTTATTTTTTTTTTAAATTTAAAAATAAATTCTTCAAATTTGGTTTTACCATATATTTCTGGTTCTCTTTTACCTAAAAGGTTTAAATTTGGGCCATTTATTATAGCTATTTTTTTCATATATTTTTAAATAATTTATTAAATAATTGTATTATCCAATATGGAATAATAAAAACACCAGATATTCTTAAAAAGAAGAGAAAACCTATAAATTTATGTAACATAATTATTTTCTTTTTCAAGAATTTTAAGAGCTGTTATCATTTCATTTATTTTTCCATTCATGAATTTATCTAAATAATAAATTGATTTATTAATACGATGATCTGTTACTCTACATTGGGGATAATTATATGTTCTTATTTTTGCAGACCTATCACCTGTAGATATAAGAGATTTTCTCTCTTTAGAAAGTTTTTCATTTTTTATTTTCAATTCTGATTGATAAATTCTAGCACGTAAAACTTTTATTGCTTTTTCATAATTCTTATGTTGTGAACGTTCTTCTTGACATTCTGCTATTATACCAGTAGGGATATGAGTTAAACGTATTGCAGATTCTGTTTTATTAACATGTTGACCTCCTGCTCCACTAGCTCTAAAAGTCTCTCTTTTTAGATCTGATAAAACTATATTAATATTATTGTTATAATCTTCTTCTGGAAGAATTGCTACTGTTATTGCAGATGTATGTAATCTACCTTGTGATTCAGTATAGGGAACTCTTTGTACCCTATGTACACCTGATTCGAATTTTAATGTTCCATATACATTTTTTCCTTGTATTTCTATAATTATTTCTTTATAACCTTTTATTGTACCTTGCTGCATATTTAAGATTTCATATTTCCAACATAATTCTTTAAAATACATAGTATACATTCGAAATATATTTTCTACAAAAATACATGCTTCATCTCCTCCTGTTCCTGCCCTTAATTCCATAAGAACATTATTATGATTCGTATTATTATTCTTCTTTAAGAGATATTCTATCTTATTTAGAAGAAATTCTAATTCTAATAGATTTTTTTTTGTTTCAAAAATTGCAAATTCTAATAATTCGGAATCTAATTTAATTAAAGATTCTATTTCTTTTAAATATTTTTTTTTTTCTTTATAACTATTATAATAGTTAATTATTTTATAAATAATTTTATATTCCTTAGAAAGTTTAACAGATTTATCATGTCTCATTTCAGGTTTTCTAATTAAAAACGATAGTTCAGAAAATCTTTTTTTTAAAACTTCTATTTTTTTTAATAAAAATTTATCAATAATCATTTTTAATTGAAATTAATATTATCTTTTTAAATACAAACAAAAATATTTAATAAATTATTTTATGTTTGAAATGAATAACCTAAGATATAAAAATATAAGTGAATATAAATTTGAAGGACTAGTAATTAGTGAAGGAGTATTAGAAATAATGCCTGAACATTATGGATTCTTAAGATTTTATTATTATAATTATTTATCATCAGATGATGATGTTTACGTATCACAATCTCAAATAAGACTTTTTGGAATGAAAACTGGTGATACTATAAGAGGAGAAATTCGTACTCCTAAAAACGGAGAAAAATATTTTACTTTAATAAAAATATTCCAAATAAATGGACGTTTTCCTTCTTCTATAATTTTTAGAAAGTCTTTTGAACATTTAACTCCATTATTTCCTAATGAAAAATTCAAAATTTCAGAAAAAAAAGTAACTCTTTCTACAAGAATTGTAGATTTATTTTCTCCTATAGGAAAAGGACAAAGAGGAATTATAGTAGCACCTCCTAAAACTGGAAAAACAACTTTATTAAAAGAAATAGCAAATACAATATCTTATAATCATCCAGAAGTATATTTAATAATTCTTTTAATAGATGAAAGACCAGAAGAAGTTACAGATATGCAAAGAAACGTAAATGGGGAAGTAGTATCTTCAACTTTTGATGAACCAGCAGAAAAACATGTAAAAGTTGCTAATATTGTTTTACAAAAAGCAAAAAGAATGGTTGAATGTGGGCATGATGTAGTTATTTTACTAGATTCTATAACACGTTTAGCTAGAGCATATAATACTGTTTCTCCTACATCTGGAAAAGTTTTATCAGGAGGAGTTGATTCAAATGCATTACATAAACCTAAAAGATTTTTTGGGGCTGCTAGAAATATTGAATATGGTGGGTCTCTTTCTATAATTGCTACAGCAATTATAGAAACTGGATCAAAAATGGATGAAGTAATATTTGAAGAATTTAAAGGTACAGGTAATATGGAACTACAATTAGATAGAAAAATTGCGAATAAAAGAATATATCCAGCTATAGACTTAGTTGCTTCTAGCACAAGAAAAGAGGAATTATTATTAAATGATAACACATTAAAAACAATTTGTTTTCTCAGAAAACGTCTTTCTGAGATGACTACTGTAGAGGCTATTGAATATATAATATTTCGTTTAAATAAAACAAAAAATAATAAAGAATTTCTATTAATGATATTGAGTTAAAATGTTATTATAATTAATATATGGACGTATACTTTGATTATCCATGATTTCTAAATACTTTAATTTTCATTAAATGAATAATCATCCAGAGATAAAATAAGATAAATCACAACTACCTATAATTGCCATATAACCTTTATTTTTCAATTTGTAAAAACAATCTATTAAAAGCTAAATTAATTCCTTGTTGAATAGCAGGTAGAGCTCATCATTTATTATCTTCTTTTATAACTGCCCTACTATTGCAAATCAATTCCTTGCACTTTATGATATTTATCTACTTCTATTATTTGCTATATATTTAAATACCTTTTGCTGCCTTTTTCTAAAGCATATTCAATACTATGTAAGATACCGTATCTTAAATTAAATTTAGAGCTTCTCCAATATTTGAATATACTTTAGCTAAACGAAACAAAAAATTTTTTCTTATAAGAAATCTTATAGATTTTGCTATTGAATCAGTAGCTACTTGATACAAAAGAAATGTATGATAATTATTTTTATCTATCAAAACAATTTGATAAAATCTAAGTTTAGTAGCAACTTGTAATCCACCAAAGAATTTGTAAGAACTTTCTTAGATAGGAAACATAAGGTTTTTTTTTTCTTCTACTTTTAATTTATATTTTTTTATAAAATTTTCTGTATGAGAAACATAAAATGTTTTAATTTTAAAATTAAAATATATAATTTTAAATTTAGTATTTTTTTTAAGTTTTACACCATGTTTTAAACAAAAAATAGGCGCAAAAATTTTTATATTTTTAAATTTAATTATAGCTCCTTTATAAAAAAATTTTATAATTTTTCCAGTATGGATACTACCTATAATATTTTCATACCAAAAAGTTTTTATTAGTTGTTTACTACCTAAAGTAATTTTACCTAGGTCTAAACCTAACACAATTAGTTTAACTAAATCTCCTTTTTTATATATATTTATAGAATGATTTAGATTTTTAATCCATGAAATCTCATCATTGTATAATAAATATTCTAATTCTTCTAATTCTGATTCTAATTCTGATTTTGATTCTGATTTTGATTCTGATTTTGATTCTAAACGAACCCCAAAATTAGTAAAGCTTTTAACAGTTACAATATGAATTGAGCCTATTTTATATTTTTTTTCTATATTTTCAAATGGATTAGGTGTAAGTCTTTTCAGACTTAAAGACATTTTTTGATCTGAAATATCGTAATTTAATATTAAAACTTTAATTTTATCTCCAATTTTTACAAATGAAGATCTTAATTTTTTAGACCAAGACATTTCAGAGACATGTACTAATCCTTCTACACCTGGAAAAATTTCAACAAAAGCTCCATAATCTGTTACAACAGTTACTGTACCTATAACTACTTTACCTTTTTTTATTTCTTCTTCTAAAGAATTCCAAGGATTAGACTGTAACTGTTTTAAACCTAATTGAACTCTATTTTTTATTTTATCAATTGATAAAATAACAAAATTAATGGTTTGACCAATTTCTAATTTTTCTGAAGGATGCTCTATTCTTTCCCAACTTATATCTGTAATGTGACATAATCCATCTATTCCACCACCTATATCTATAAAACTTCCGTAATGGGTTATATTTTTTACTATACCTCTTAAAACTTGACCTTTTTCTAATTTAGAAATTAATTTTTGTTTTTTTTTTTCAATATATTTTTCTATTAAAATTTTATGTGAAACAACAACATTTTTTTTTTTATTATTTATTTTTACTATTTTTCCTTCCATTGTTTTACCTACATAAAAATCAAAATCTTTTACAGGTTTTATATAGATTTGTGATCCTGGTAAAAAACATTCAATTCCAAATAAAACTACTATTAAGCCTCCTTTTGTACGAGCTGCAACAAAAAATATTATTATTTCATTTTTAATAAATTTTTCTTGTATTATTTCCCAGGATTTTAATTTTTTTGCTTTATTATAAGATATAATACATCGTCCTTTATAATCAAGTTTCTCGACAATTACTTCAATTATATCATTTACTTTAGGTAGTTTTTTTTCATCACGAAATTCATTTAATGATATTACTCCTTCAGCTTTAAATCCAAAATCTATTACAACATTTCTATCAATTATTTTAATAATTTTACCATTATATATATAAAATTCATGTATACTTGAAATAGTATCAGAATACAACTTTTCAATTTGTTTTCTCTCTTCTTGTTCTTCTTTACTTAAACCAAGTTCATAAGAACTCCAATCAAAATCTGATAATTTAACATTTTTATTTATATGAATTATATCTTTTAATATAAGAGATTCATTTTTCTCTTCTACAGACATATTTTTTTTATTGAAAATTATATTCATTTAATATAATTAATTAATTCTAAACTAGAAAAAAACCCATATTTTATAGTTCTAAAAGATTTACTTTTTTTTTTATCCTTTTTAATATCATTTTTATAAAAAAATTATATTGTCGGATGTTATTGGAGGATAAATTAAATCATATGATATAATTGTCTTTTTTCTTAAAAAAGAAAAAACATCATATTTCATTACATGAATATTTTTGATTAAAATCTACACATAAAATAGATTTAGCTCCCGCAAATTCATAACTTAGATTTCCTGATCCACAAAATCATTCTAATATATTTTTTCTATCAATTAAATAGATTACCTTCTTTTGCTGTAGGTATAATCTCTTTAAATCCCTTTCGCATTATTTAAAATACTATCATAGTCTACTTTTGCTACAGATGCTATTTTAGATTTTAAGTTTATTAATTTGATTCCTTTAGTTGCTCTTACTATTATTTCTGATACGGGAATACGAAGAGTTAAACCAGATTGATTAATTATCATTATATCATCTTTATTAACAACATTTTTAATAGCAACTAAACATCCAGTTTTGGAAGTAATATTAATAGTTTTAATACCTTGGTCAGTTTTACGATAATGTGATAAATTTGATATTTTTACAAACCCGTTTTCAGAAATTACTAATATATATTCTTTTTTAGGATCATTAATACAAATCATTCCTATAACTTGATAATTTAACTTTGATAAAACCCCTATCCTTGTAATTGTACGTACTGTGGATTCAGAAAATCTTATCGCTTTTCCACTTTTGACTGCAATTAATATTTCACTTTTTCCATTAGTTAGTTTAGCCTCAATAAGAGCATCTCCTTTTTTAATTTTAATTGCATTAATTCCATTTTTGTTGGGTTTTGAATATTGTTCAAGTGTTGTTTTTTTTATTATACCA
This sequence comes from Candidatus Karelsulcia muelleri, assembly GCF_002243425.1. Lineage (GTDB taxonomy): Bacteria > Bacteroidota > Bacteroidia > Flavobacteriales > Blattabacteriaceae > Karelsulcia > Karelsulcia muelleri_E. Next base: position 11,459 of record NZ_CP021172.1, on the reverse strand, counting down.
GATTTTGTAATCATTATTACATAATTATTATTTATGTAATTTTTATTAAAAAAATCTTTAATTAATATTGAAGAACAGATTTTATCTTTTTTATCTATCTTAATAAGATTTTGTATAGCTCTCCCTTTTGAGCTTTTATATACTTCTGGAATTTCAAATACTCTTAACCAAAAACATTTCCCTTTTTCAGTAAAAAAAAGCATATATTGATGAGTATTTGCAACTAGAATATGTTCTAAAAAATCTTTTTCACGTTTATAAGTTCCCATATTTACAATTACTCCTATCTTTTGAATTTTATATTCATTTAAATCAGTTCTTTTCATATATCCAGCAACTGATGTTGTAAGTACAACTTGTTTATTAGGTTCTTCTAAAGAAGTTTCCAATCCTAAATAATCTATTTCTGTTCGTCTTGAATCTCCATATTTTTCTTTAATTATTTTTAATTCTTTTTTTATTATTTTTTTTTGTAAAAATTTATCATATAATATTCTTTTATAAGAAGAAATTTTTTTATTTAGTTTTATAAACTCTTCTTTTATTTTTTCACTTTCCAATTTAGTAAGAGAATTGAATTTTAATTCTAAAATTGATTGAACTTGTATTTCTGATAATTTATATTTATTTAATAATTTTATTTTTGCATCTTCTCTATCTTTAGAAGATTTTATTAATTCAATTACACTTTCTAAGTGTTCTAAAACTATAAAAAAACCTTCTATTATATGAGCTCTATATTTAGCTTTATTTAAATCATATTTTGTTCTTCGAATAATGACATTATGTCTATGATTTACAAAATGTTTTATTAAATATTTTAAATTAAGTTTAGTTGGTTTACCATTAACTAATGCAATATTATTAACACTAAATGAAGTTTCTAAATAAGTCTCTTTATAAAGATTATTTAATAATAATTGTTTATTAACATTCTTTTTAAGAAAAAAAACAATTCTCATACCATTTCTATCAGATTCATCTCTAATACTAGAAAGTCCTTCTAATCTTCCTTCTTTAACTAATTCTAATGTTTTATTTATAAATTCTGCTTTCTTAATTTGATAAGGAATTTCATCAATAATAATACAAGTACGAAATTTTATTTTTTCAAAATGAACTTTAGATCTCAATAAAATTTTTCCTCGTCCTGTTAAAAAAGCTTCTTTTACACCTTCATATCCATATATTATTCCACCTGTAGGAAAATCAGGAGCTTTTATATACTTCATAAGTTCTTCTATAGTAAGATTTTTATTATCTATATAAGAACAAATTGCTTCTATAGATTCAACAATATTATGAGGAGGCATATTAGTTGCCATTCCAACAGCTATACCTGAAGATCCATTAATTAATAAGTTAGGTATACATGTTGGAAGAACTATAGGTTCTTTACAAGAATCATCGAAATTAAGTTTCATATCTACTGTTTCTTTTTCAAGATCCATTAACATATCTTCAGATATTTTTTTAAGCTTAATTTCAGTATATCTCATAGCAGCAGGAGGATCATTATCTATAGATCCAAAATTACCTTGACCATCTATTAAAAGATAACGTAAAGACCAACTTTGTGCCATACGTACTATAGCATCATATACTGAACTATCTCCATGAGGATGATATTTACCTAAAACTATACCTACAATACGAGCAGATTTTTTATAATATCTATTCGCTCCTTGTTCATACATACCATATAAAACACGTCTATGTACAGGTTTTAATCCATCTCTAACATCAGGTAAAGCTCTTGAAACAATAACAGACATAGAATAATCTATATATGAAGATTTCATTTCATTTTCAATATTGATTGAAATCATTTTTTCATTTTCTATCATAGATAAAATGATTTTTAATACTTTCTTTTATTAATTCATAATCTACTTCAATATTATATAAACAATATCCTATTTCTTTTATTAAAGAAAATTTCATTTTTTTATTTTGATTTTTTTTATCATGTTTCATAAAATATAAGATTTTATATATATCTGAATTATATATTTTAATTTTTTTATATAAAATTGATAATACGTTATATATTTCTTCAAATTCAGTTTTTTTTATAATTTTCATTTTATATGAAATCCAAGATTCACATATCATTCCTATAGCTATACTATGTCCATGGGATAATCTTTTATTTAAATTATAAATAAAATAACTTTCTATTGCATGTCCAATAGTATGACCAAAATTTAAAATTTTTCTTAATCCTTTTTCTTTATAATCTTTTTCTATTATATTATTTTTTATATTTATAGATTTATATATAATCTCATATAATAATTTCTCATATAATAATTTATCATATAATAATTTATCATATAAAAATTTGCTAAAAACTCTAATTTTTAATAAATTCCATAAATTAATATCATATATTAATCCATATTTTATGATTTCTGATAATCCTGATTTTATTTCATCTTCCGATAAGGTTTTTAAATAATTTTTATCTATTAAAATTATTTTAGAATAGTTAAATAATCCAATTTCATTTTTTAATGAAAAAAAATTAATAGCTGTTTTTCCACCTATAGAAGCATCTATCATACTAAGAAGAGTAGTAGGAATATTAATAAAATTTAAACCTCTTTTAAAAACTGAACAAGCAAATCCTCCCATATCTGTAATTACTCCTCCTCCTAAATTTATAACAATACTATTTCTATCTGCATTTAGTTTTATTAATTTTTTCCATATTTTTTTACAAGTATAAATATTTTTTTCCTCTTCTCCTGAGAATAGATTTATAATATAATATTTATTAAATAAATTTGTTTTAGATAAAAAATAATGTAAACAATATTTTTTTGTATTTATATCTAATAAAATTATTTTTTTTGAAAAAAAATTTTTATTTAAAAAATAATTTTTTAATAATTTATAATAATTTTTACCAAAATATATACCATAATATGGTTTATTTAAAATTTTCATAATTTTATTACTTTTTGTAAAGTTATATACAAAATAATTTTTAAAACAAATTATCTTATTTTCGCTTTTAGTTTTTTTATAAATTTTAGTTTTAAACTATTAATAGTATTCTCAATGAGAGCATCAGTTAAATTATTGTTTTTATCTTTAAAGAAAAAACTTATAGTATAAGATTTTTTACCAAAAGGTAAATTTTGTGATTTATATTCATCTAATAAACAGATTTTTATTATTTTTTTTTCTGAAAAAGAAATTTTTTTAATTTCTTCAAAAGAAATATTATTCTCAATAAGTAAAGATATATCTCTTCTATAAAGAGGATCTATTTTTTTATAGATTGTTTTATCATTCTTCTTAAAAAGAATATTAATTAGATCCCAATTTATATCTGCATATAATATTTTATTTAAAATTTCAAATTCTATTAAAATTTTGTTTTTAACATATCCAATAATACAAAAAATATAATTCTTATAAGAAAATGATACACCATTTTCTAAAATAGAATCTTTATATATTTTTTGATTAAAAAATTTTATTCCACATCTTATTATTAATTGTTCTAAAATTCCTTTAAAATAAAAAAATATATTATAATTTTTTTTTATTTCATATGAAATAATTATTCCAAGAGTTTTGTTTTCTATAATATTTTTTTTATAAAAAAAATATTTTTTACCCCATTCGAATAATTTTAAATTATTTAGATTTCTATTTAAATTATAGGAAATATTTTCAAGTATACCAAATAAAAGACTGAACCTTAAAATAGATAAATCTTTATTATAAGAATTTAATATATTGATTTTTTTATATAAATTATTATTAAAATAATTTATATATTTCTTTTTATTTAAAGAAATATTTAACGTTTCATAAAAACCATGTGAATTTAATTGATTGGAAATCATATTTTCTATTTTTAGATTTTTATTTAAATTAATTTGTTTTAAAAAAATTTCATGTTTAAAACAAAAATTATTATATCCATATATTCTTAAGATTTCTTCAATAACATCAATTTCCCTAGTTATATCTTTTCGATATAACGGAACTTTAATTTTTAATCCATTGAAATTTTCAAATAATATAGAAATTTCTAAAAGAAATAATATTTCTTTAATTTTTTTTTTATTTATATTAAATCCAACTATATTATATAGTCTTTTATAACGTAAAAAGATTTCTATATTATTTATTTTATTTGGATAAATATCTATAACATTTGAAGTTATTTTTCCCCCAGATATTTCTTTAATTAATAATGCAGCACGTTTTAACGCATATATAATAAGATTAGGATCTATTCCTCTTTCAAATCTTATAGATGAATCATTTTTTAAATGATATTTTTTTGCAGTTCTATATATAGATTCTGATGCATAATATGCACTTTCAATAAAAAGATTTTTAGTTTGTTTATTAACTACAAAATCTTGATTAACTAATATACCTGCTATACATATAGGATTTTGATAGTTAAATAAAACTAAATCTTTTTCATTTAAAAAAATATCTTTATTATCATTTAATTTAAATTTAAGTTTTTTTTTTGAAAATTTTATTTTTAAAAACAAATCTATGATTTTATCTAAATCAAATATTTTGATAGGTTGACCTAATTCATACATAATAAAATTTTCTATATCTAATATGTTATTTCTTGTGTTACAACCTATAATATTTAAATATTGTTTTAACCATTTAGGTGAATCATAAACATTAATATTACATATAGTAGTATATGTATATCTTATACATTTTTTATTATGTTTTATTTTAAGATTTTGAAAATCAAAATCTTTCTTAAAAAGAGAAACAGGTGGTAAATCTCTAATTTTAGATAGAAATCCTCTATATTTTAAAGCAATATTTAAATCTCTAGCTATACCATAATGACTCATTACATCTCCTTTATTAGGTGGAATATTTAATTCTATTAAATAATCTTCTTTTAAAGAAGAGTATTTTTTTTTAAAAAAAAAATTATAAATAATATTATAAATTTTTTTATATTTTTTTTTTTTTAAAATAAAAAAATATTTCACTATCCTCTGAGATTTTATTATTTTACAAATAATGAATTTTTCCTTTTTTTTTTCTGAAAAAGAAATTTTTTTTAACTTTTCAACATTAAAACCAATATCCGTTAATAGATTACAGATAAGTTTAATATCTACTGAAGTATAAATATATTTTTTTAACCAATTGTAAGATATTTTCATTATTATTAATATTTAATAGGCATTATTAAAATCAAGATTTCTTCTATATTAGATAAATTAATAATGGGTGTCAATTTACAAGAAGATTTATTGTCTAATATTTCAAATTTGATATCATCACAATTAATATTTGATAATATATCAATTAAAAATTTTGAATTAAATCCTATTTTTATAGGATCTCCTTCATAAGAACAAAATAAATATTCAAATGCTTTATTATTATAATTTATATCCCATGATGAAATTTTAGATTGGTTTTTAGATAGATTTAAAATTATTTGAGTTATTATATTTGAAAAATATGTAACACGTTTAATAGAATTAATAAAATAATTCCTATTTATAATTAAAATTTTATTATAAAAATTATTAATTATAGATAAATAATTTGGATAAATACCATTTATAAGAGTACATATAATTTTTTTTTTTTTAAATAAAAAAGATGTATTCAGTTTATTATATGATATATATACATATTCATCTGAATTTTCCAAATTATTTTTTAATATATTTAATGTTTTTTTTGAAATAATAAATTTTATATTATTATTAGATAATATATCTTTTCTAGTATATTTTACTAATATATTAGTATTTGTTGATACAAAATTTGACATTTTTGAATTTATTTCAAATAAAACTCCATTGATAACTGGACGAATCTCATCATTTCCTACTGCAAATAAAGTATTATTTATAATATTTAATAATTTGTTTTCAGAAATTAATATAGAATTTGTATTTTCTAATATAGAATATTTTGGATATTCTTCTGAAGAATATATAGATATATTGTATTCACCGTTTTGGTATATAATTTTTAATTTATTATCAATTTCTTTAATAAAAGTTAAAGGTTGTTCAGGAATATTTTTTAAAATATCTATTAAGATTTTATAAGGTATTGCTGCACTACCATAATTAATTGAATTAATTCTTAATTTAGTAGTCATAGTGATTTCTAAATCAGAGACTGTTATATTTAATATATTTTTTTTTTTTATTTTTAAATAAAAAGTTTCTAAAATCGGTAATTTATTATTAATAACATTAAAAAGAGCTTTTAATTCTTTTAAAAGATCATTACTAGAGGTTATAAATTTCATTTAATAAAATTATTTAATTTTATATTTTTTTTAATAGAGGCAAAATCTTCTTTAAAAAGAACTTCTTTTTTAAATAATTTTTCCGCTAAAAAAATTAATTTATCATAGTTTTTTTTTAAAATTTCTAATGCTCTTTTATATTGTTCTTTTATAATTTTATTTATTTCTTTATCTATAATTTCTGATGTTTTTTCACTATATGCTTTTTCTAAATAAAAATCATTTCTTCCTGTTGAATCAAAATAAGAAATATTCCCTAAAGAACTAAGCCCAAAAAATTTTACCATAGATTGTGCTTGTTTAGTAATTCTTTCAAGATCATTTAATGCTCCTGTGGATTTATTATTAAATATAAGATATTCAGCAGCTCTTCCACCAAGAAGAGTACAAATTTCATCTTTCATTTGATCTTCTGTAGTTATTTGTCTTTCCTCTGGAATATACCATGCTGCCCCTAATGATTTACCTCTTGGTGTTATTGTTATTTTAAATACAGAATGAGCATATTCAATCATCCAACTAATTATAGCATGACCAGTTTCATGATAAGCAATACGTTTTTTTTCATTTTTTTTTATTAAAATATTTTTTTTTTCAATTCCACCTATTCTACGATAGATCGTATCTATCAAATCTTTAGTTTCTACTTTAACTTTATTTCTTCTTGCAGCAAGAAGAGCTGCTTCATTACAAATATTTGATATATCAGCTCCACTAAAACCTGGTATTTGTCTAGATATCAAATCTAAATCAATAGATTTAGAAAATTTTATTTTCTTTAAATGAACTTTCATTATATCCTTTCTTTCCTTTAATGAAGGTAGATCTATAAATATAGTTCTATCAAAACGACCTGACCGTAATAATGCATCATCTAAAATATCATACCTATTAGTAGCAGCTAAAACAATAACATTAGTTTTAGTACTAAATCCATCCATTTCTGTAAGCAGTTTATTAAGAGTATTTTCTCTTTCATCATTTCCTACAGGTATCTTATTTTTTACACGGGCACGTCCTATTGCATCTATTTCATCTATAAAAATTATAGAGGGAGATTTTAATTTTGCAATATAAAATAAATCTCTAACTCTAGAAGCCCCTACACCTACAAACATTTCCACAAAATCAGATCCAGAAAGGTAAAAAAATGGAACTTGGGCTTCCCCAGCAACAGCTTTTGCTAATAATGTTTTTCCTGTTCCAGGTGGGCCTATTAATAATGCTCCTTTAGGTATTTTACCCCCCAATTTAGTATATTTATTAGGAGATTTTAAAAAATCTACTATTTCTTTTATTTCTTCTTTAGGTCCTTCTAATCCTGCAACATCTTTAAATGTTATATTATTATAATAATATAATTTTGCTTTTGATTTTACAATATTAAATACTGATGATCTTGAGGCAATTTTTCTAAAAAGAAAAATACAACAAATTATTATTATCATTAAAAAAAAAACGTAATCGTAAAAAAAATTTAAAACAGTATATATTTTATAATTTTTGAATTCAAAATTAGTATTTATTTCATATAATTCTTTATAAAAAGAAATTTTTGTTTTAAATAATTGTAAATCACCTATTTCAAATTCATAACGTGATAAATGTGATTTAAAATTAGAATTTTTATCATTTAATGTAAAACTAACTTTAGTCTTATTAATTACAAGAAATTTGTTTATTTTATTCTTTGATAATAATTCAAAGAATTTCTCTTGTGTAGTATGTGTAATGTTTTTAGGATTTTTTATAATTTTTAAAAAATAAAAAAAAAAAAATAATTAAAAAAAATATTATTTTTTTAAAAACAGTTTTAATTATAAATTTTGATTGTTTATCCATTTTCATTTCTATTTTTTTTAAGAAGAAAAAGATTTTTAATACAATCTAATTCTTTTTTTTTTTCTTTTTTAACTATATCTAATGAAGCATGTTCTAAAAATTTTTTATTATTAATTTTATTTTTAATTTTTTTTAAAAACATTTTTTTTATAAAAATTTTTTTTTGTTCTAAATTATTAGAATTTAATAATTTTGGTATAAAATATTCTTTCGTTTCGAATATTAAAGAATAATATTTTTTTTTAGGTTTTTTTTTAAAAACATGTAAAGAACTTATATTTCCTAATTTTAAAATTAAAGAATAAAATAATTTTTTTTTATTTTCGGATAAAATTAATAACTTGATTTTTTGATTATTAGAAATATTATTATTAATACGTAAATTACGTATTATACTTATAAAAGTAATAGATTTTTTAAATTTTTTTATTAATTTATTATTAAATAAATATTTTTTTGGCAAATTTGTAATAATTAAATCATTTTCATTTTTTTTTGATTTAAAATTTTGCCAAATTTTTTCTGTTATAAAAGGCATATAAGGATGAAATAATTTTATTATTTTTTTAAAAAAAAAAATAGTTTTATTTATTATTTTTTTATTTAAAATTTTTGAATTTGATTTTATCAATTCTAAATATAATGAACAAAAATCATGCAAAAATAATTTATATATCATCATAAATGATTCAGAAAATCTATATTTTTTTATATAAAATTCTATTTTATAGAAAAATTTATTAATTTGATTATCAAACCATTTGATAGCTAATTCAGCATAAATATTTGTTTTTAAAAAATTTACTGATTTGAAAGTATTAATTAATAGAAATGCATTCCAAATTTTATTAGCTAAATTACGTCCTTTTAAACAAATATTTTCATCAAATATTAAATCATTTCCTGCATTAGCACTTAATAAAATCCCAACACGAACAGCATCAGCTCCATATTTATCTATCAAATCAATAGGATTAGGGGAATTACCTAAAGATTTAGACATTTTTATATTTTTTTTATCTTTAACAACTCCAGTAAAATATATTTTTTTAAAAGGTGGAGTCCCCATTAGATAATATCCTGACATTATCATACGAGTTACCCAAAAAAATAATATATCAGGTGCAGTAACTAAATTTTGAGTAGGATAATAATATTTTATTTCATTATTATTAGGAAACCTAATTCCATCAAATACAGAGATCGGCCATAACCATGATGAAAACCAAGTATCTAAAACATCATTTTCTTGTCTAAGATCTTTATAAGATAAAAAATTATTATTACTTTTTATACGTGCTTTTTTTAAAGCTCCTTCAATTGTTTCAGAAACTACAAAATCTTCATTATTATAATAATAAACAGGTAGCCTATGACCCCACCAAAGTTGACGTGATATATTCCAATCATGAATATTATAAAGCCAATGATTAAATTTTTTTTTTATCTTTTTTGGATAAAAATTAATTTTTTTATTATTTATAAAATTTATAGTGGGAATAATCAAATCCTTCATATTTACAAACCATTGTATAGATAATTTTGGTTCAATAATAGATTTTGTACGTTCAGAAATACCTATATTATATATATAATTATCAATTTTTACTAATCTTTTTTTCTTTTTAAGAAATTCAATAATTTCTTTTCTAGCTTTAAATCTTTCTTTACCAGAAAAAATTAATCCATTTTTATTTATTATAGCTCTATCATCAAAAATATTAATAACTGATAAATTATGCCTATCTGCAATTAATTTATCATTTTTATCATGAGCCGGAGTGATTTTTAAACATCCTGTGCCAAAATTCATATCAACGTAATCATCTTCAATGATAGGAATTGATCTTGAACATAAAGGAATAATAACTCTTTTATTTTTTAAATTAAAATATCTTTTATCTTTTGGATTTATGCAGATTGCAGTATCTGCTAGTATAGTTTCTGGCCTTGTCGTAGCTACTGTTAAAAAGTGATTTTCTCCTTCAATTTTATATTGAATATAAAATAATTTACCATTAGATTTCTTATAAATTATTTCTTCATTTGACACTGTAGTTTTAGCATATGGATCCCAATTAACAATACTATAATCTCTATATATTTTTCCTTCTTTATATAGTTTAACAAAAATTTTTGTTACAGATTCATTCATAATACTATCCATCGTAAATTTCTTCCTATTCCAATCACAAGAACATCCTATTTTTTTTATTTGGTTAATAATAACTTTTTCATATTTATTTTTCCATTTAAATGCTATTTTTAAAAATTCTTGTCTACCTATTTTTTCTTTAGAAAGACATTTTTTCTTTAAGTAAGAAACTATTTTTGCTTCAGTAGCAATAGAAGCATGATCTGTTCCTGGAATCCAACATGCATTATATCCTTTCATTCTAGCATAACGTATTAAAATATCTTGTATTGTGTTATTAAGAATATGTCCCATATGTAATATACCTGTAATATTAGGTGGAGGCATTATTATAGTATATGGTTTTCTCTTATCTGGATAAGATGAAAAATAATTTTGATCAATCCAATATTGATATATTTTATTTTCTACATTTTTATGATCATATACTTTTATATTATTCATATTTATAAAATATTCTTAATTAGAAATTAGATATAGATAAATATTAAATCAATTTAATTTGAAATAAAAAATTTATTTTTTTTTTTAAAATGAATTTTACTTCATACATATCAATTTTATGATTTATTTTTTCTACATTTATTGATGTAACACTTTTATTTTTTATTCCACATGGAATTATATTATTAAAATAACTTAAATCTGTATTTACATTTAAAGCAAAACCATGCATTGTTACAAATCTACTTACTTTAATACCAATTGCACATATTTTCCTAGTATATACCCATATCCCTGTTTCATTAGATATTCTATATCCTTTAATACAATAATTATATATAAGTTTAATTATAACTTCTTCAATAATACGTAAATATTTATTTATGTCTAAATAAAAATTAATAATATCAAATATAGGATAACAAACTAATTGACCAGGACCATGATATGTAATATCTCCTCCTCTATCAATTTTATAAATTATAAGATTTTGATTATTCAATAATAAATTTTTATATGATCCTATTTTACCTAATGTATAAACATTGTTGTGTTCTACAAATAATAAATAATTAGGTACAATTTTTATTTTTTTTTTTAAAAATCTATTATAGATTTTAATATTAATTATAATATTAAATATTTTGTTTTGATAAACCCAAGTTTCTTGAAAATCTTTTTTATTCAAGTCTTCAAAAAAAACTTTTATATTTATTTTATACAAATTTA